>CAZYFI010000005.1:0-44097 GCA_964646985.1 uncultured Bacteroidales bacterium | reverse complement strand
CATCATTGCCAATGAAATGGGAGGAAAATTTCATGCCATGACCGCACCTTCGATTGATCGCATTGGTGATTTGGTAGCCATTTTATCAAATCTTGAAGCAGGTGATATTTTATTCATTGATGAAATTCATCGTTTGCCAAGGGTGGTAGAAGAGGTTCTTTATTCCGCAATGGAGGATTTTGTCGTTGATATTATGATTGGGAAAGATGCAACTGCCAATTCCATTCGCATTGATTTGCCACCATTTACTTTAATTGGCGCAACAACAAGATGGGGTGATTTAACTGCACCACTTCGTGATCGTTTTGGTATTGTTCATCAATTGAATTATTACCAAATTGCGGAATTAAAGTCCATTGTCAATCGAACATCAAAGGTCTTTAGTTTTGAAATTGATGAGCAAGCGGCATGGGAAATCGCTCGCCGTTCACGAGGAACTCCTAGGGTTGCCAACCGTTTGTTCCGCCGTGTTCGCGATTTTGCTCAATTTGCTGATGAAAATTGCCAATTAATTGAATATGAATTAACAAAGAATTCTTTAATCAAACTAGATATTGATGAAGAAGGACTCAATGAAACGGATCATCGTTACTTGCGTTCTCTTGTAGAACGATTTAAGGGGGGGCCAGTAGGGCTAAGTGCGTTAGCATCTTCTATTTCTGAAGATGTAACAACATTAGAAGATGTTTATGAACCATATTTACTGCAAGAAGGATTTATTTTGCGAACTTCTCGAGGAAGAATGGCAACAGAAAAAACATATCAACATTTAGGAATAGGTTATGAAAGTCGACTCTTTTAATTATGATTTGCCAGAGCGTTTGATTGCCCAAACGCCTCTTCAAAAACGTAGCACTTCAAGAATGCTCGTATTAAATCGCAAATTGGGCACATTGGAAGATCGTCATTTTTATGACTTAAGTGATTACTTATCGGAAAACGATGTGTTAGTTCTAAATGACACAAAGGTTTTACCTTCAAGAATATTTGGAAATAAAACAGATACCAATGCGAAAATCGAATTATTGTTATTAAAAGAACATCATGATTATTGGGAAACTTTGGTTAGGCCAGCTCGCCGTATCAAAGTTGGAACAAAAATTAATTTTTCCGATTACTTTGTTGGTGAAATCATTCAGAAGTTACAAGACGGCATTTGTCATGTTCGCTTTCATTACCAAGGTGTATTCTTAGATTTGCTGGCAAAATTAGGAACTATGCCACTACCACCTTATATTCACCTTAGTTTACAAGATCAAACTCGTTACCAAACCATTTATGCAAATGTTTTGGGTAGTGCAGCTGCGCCTACAGCCGGATTGCATTTTGACAGTGATCTTTTTTTGAAACTAAAAGAAAAAAAGGTTCAAATCTGCCAAGTGACATTGCATATTGGTTTGGGAACGTTTAGAAGTGTAAGTGTAGAAAATGTAGAAGATCACGAAATGCACAGTGAGTGGTTCTCTATGAGTGAAAGTACCGCGCAAATTTTAAACGAAGCAAAACTTAAAAACAAACGAATTATTTGTGTTGGAACAACTTCTACTAGAACATTAGAAGCGATTTATCAAAAATATCATGAATTCAAAGCAACAATGGAAGAAACAAATATCTTCATTTATCCTGGATATCAGTTCCAGGCAGTATCTGCACTGATTACCAACTTTCACTTGCCAAAATCAACATTATTAATGTTGGTAAGTGCATTCTATTCACAAGAAAAAATAATGGAAGCATATCAATATGCCATTGCACAAGAATACCGATTCTTTTCTTTTGGTGATGCAATGTTTATCCAATAAGGAATATTATGGTTATTAAATATGAATTATTAAAACAAAGTCACAATTCCATGGCACGTTATGGGCGTATTACAACACCGCATGGTAGTTTTGAAACACCTGTTTTTATGGCGGTCGGTACACAAGGAACAGTAAAAACGCTCATCAAAGAAGAACTTGAAGAAATAGGTTCACAAATCATTTTAGGTAATACTTATCATTTGTGGAATCAGCCAGGTCATGAGGTTGTGAGGCAGGCTGGGGGATTACATAAATTTATGAATTGGGATCGATCAATTCTCACTGATTCTGGTGGGTTCCAAGTGTTTAGTTTGGCCAATCTTCGTGATATCACCGAAGAAGGGGTCACATTCAAACACCATAAAAGTGGGGATAAATTATTTTTGTCTCCTGAAAAATCGATGGAAATTCAAAATGCTCTGGGGTCCGATATTATGATGGCATTTGATGAATGCCCACCTTATCCTTCAACCTATGAATATATGCAAAAATCAGTGGATCGAACGCTACGTTGGGCCCAAAGAAGTTTAGACGCTCATCAAAATAAACACATGCAAGGTTTGTTTGGGATTGTGCAAGGAGGTGAATTCCTTGACTTGCGAAAACTTTCCGCAACCAATCTTGTCGCCATGAATTTTGATGGTTATTCTATCGGGGGTTTAAGCGTTGGGGAACCAAAAAAAATCCAAAATATGGTGTTAGAATTTACTACACCATTTCTTCCTCAAAATAAACCAAGATACTTAATGGGAGTGGGTTCTCCAGGAGCCATTTTGGATGCAGTCGAACGCGGGATTGATATGTTTGATTGTGTTTTACCAACTAGAATAGCTAGGCATGGAACGGCTATGACAACCAATGGAAGAGTCATCATAAAAAATAAAGAATATGAAACGGATTTTTCTAAACTAGATGAACATTGCAATTGCTATACTTGTAGAAATTACTCAAAAGCATATTTACGGCATTTGTTCAAAGCCCAAGAAATGCTTGGATATCGTTTGCTTAGCATTCATAATGTGAATTATTTGTTGCGATTAACAGAAAATATTCGCCTTGCCATCAAAGAAGATCGCTTTTTAGAATATAAAGAACAAGTGTATCGTGACTATGGTTTGCATTTTTCCAACAAGGATTTTTAAGATGAAAAAATTTTTAATTGTTTTTATTTTATTTGTTTCTTTATTGTTGAGTGGTTGTAGTGGCAATCAAGTTTCACCAAATGAAAATGAAATTATTTTTTCATTTCCCGAAACATATTTGCAGTACTTGCCTTATGATGAAGTTCCTGATTATCATTTCACTTTTTCGGGAATTGTTAATACGATTGATACCGCAACGACAACAAATAAGAAGGTTTTTGGAAAGAATGATGATTTTGTAGTGAGTGCTTTGCTTAGTGATTTGTTTGACTATTATGAAAATAACAATCGATTTGAAACTAGACTGCTATTAACCCAACAAGCATTTGAAACACGTATGAATCGATTGGTTTTAAATGATGATGGAGAATTTGTACAAAAATCGCAAATTTTGCGAGTTGAAGAAGGCATGATTTTTGAGGAAATTGCTTATATTCTTTTAGAAAACGGCTTAACTTTGACTTTTGAATACCGAAGATTTGCCACGAAAATCAATGAAGTATTAACAATGATGTTTTGTTGGAAATATACGACTCCATTGAATGCGGTTTTACATTATCCCATTATCATTCAAAAGAATAACGACGAAGACACAATATTATACATTGTTCCATTGCCTTTAAAATCGGTTTATCGATTGGGCTTAAATGATAAAATTCCTTTGCCAACTTTTGTAGAGAAAGAAGAGTTTTTAAAGCCCATTTATTCCCATTTTTATTATCCTGACTTTAATGAAGATCCAAGAGCCGATGTCGTGTTTGACTTAGAAGATAATGTTGAACAAGTGAAAGATTATTATCTTACATATCATCAAGGTTATTTAGAAGGAGAGTTTGTTTTCTTTACTTATCTAAATGTAAAATTCAAAGTTGTGTTTCATGAAGAAGACTTTGAAATTGTCTGGGTAGAAAACTTGTTTGTTTGATATTTCGAAAAAAGAAATTGAAAATCACATTAAATTATTTATTTTTATTTTAATTTATGATATAATCAATTAAGTAATTATGTAATAACCAACCAAGGAGGATATTATGTTTAGTCAAGACGCATTTAATGAAAAACCAGTAATAAAAGTAGTTGGTATTGGTGGTGGCGGTGGTAATGCCGTCAATCGTATGATTGAAAATGATGTAAAAGGTGTTGAATTTATCGTAATCAATACCGATGCACAAGTTTTGCGTCTTGCGAAAGCCGATACGCGATTGCAAATTGGCAAGCAATTGACACGAGGCTTGGGTGCAGGGGCTGATCCTGAAATTGGCCAAAAAGCCGCTGAAGAATCAGAAGATGAAGTTCGGGAAATCTTAAGAGGAAGTGACATGGTATTTATCACCGCTGGAATGGGTGGTGGTACCGGTACTGGTGCTGCTCCAATTGTTGCAAAGATTGCCAAAGAACTTGGTTGCTTAACAGTAGGGATTGTTACAAAACCTTTCTCGTTTGAAGGAAGAAAACGTCAAGCACAAGCAATTCGTGGTTTAGAGAAATTGAAACCATTGGTTGATACTTTGATTGTTGTTCCAAATGACAAATTATTGTCAATGACAGATAAAAATACACCAATGCTTGAAGCATTCCGTGAAGTAGATAATGTGTTACGACGTGGTGTCCAAGGAATTGCGGAAATTGTTGCGATTCCTGGTTTGATTAACGTTGACTTTGCCGATGTCCGCACTGTTATGCGCAACAAAGGGACAGCATTGATGGGAATTGGGATTGCCTCTGGGCCAAATCGTGCAGTGGAAGCAGCCAGAAAAGCAATTCGCAGCCCTCTTCTAGAAATTGATATCAATGGTGCAACTGATGCGATTGTTTTTATCACAAGTGATGTTGACATTGCTATGCAAGAAGTGGTTGAAGTCATGACCGAAATCCAAAATGCCTCATCATCAGAAATTGATTTGGTTTGTGGAACTGGTTTTAATATGGATCTTCAAGGAGAATTGATTGTAACAGTCATTGCTACTGGATTTGATTCCAAAGAAGTGCCTGTTGATGAACCTGCTAATGCAGGATTTCCAAGTTACAAACCGATTGAAAAAGAAGTAAAACCAGCGTTCGTTCCTGAACCAGCTGTTGAAGGTGAAAAACCACAAGATACACCATCATCTGAAGGAAAGAAAGAACGAGTGAAAGGCGATAATTCAATTCCAGCTTGGTTAAAGAACCGTTTTAAATAAAATCATAAGAAATCTTTTAAAAGATTTCTTTTTTTTGTATTAAAATTAAAAATGGCTGTAAAAAGCAATAATTCGCCCGATATTTCGCTTGTGCTTGGTGTGAAGGGAATCACCGGGTAAATAAACGAAGAAAACAATAAACGATTACAGATTGAATAATGAGATTAATAAATTTTGTTTTTAACATCTGGTATGATGACAACAAAGATAGTCCTTAACAATCAGAGAAATAAATGCTATAATGTTTTGGAGAAAAGGAATAAAAACATGCGAAATAAAAAAATTAGAAAAATAGCTTTAGCAGCGTTGTTTGCATCGATGGCAATTGTTTTAAAAACATTTTTATCCATTCAACTTGGGGAAAGTATGCGAATCAGTCTGTTTCCCATTCCCTTGCTGATTGCCGGGTTTTTGCTTGGTCCATGGTGGGGATTACTAGTTGGTTTTGTAACGGATACTGTTTATTTTATGATATCGCCAATGGCAAGTTTTTGGTCTGTTTATACGATATCGACGATGATATGGGGACTGGCAGGTGGATTGATTCGTTTGGTTCCAAGCAAAAAAGAACTTGTAAAATACATTATAATCATTGGGGTTACGACCATTTCCGAAACATTGGTCAATACTTTGGCTAATGAAATATATGGATTTTCCAATGCTCTTATCTATTGGCGATTATTGGCTATGGTCATTCGCTTTCCCTTTTTGGTTATTGCAACACAATTAATATTGAAACAATTTTTACTTTTAATCAATGAAAACCCCCTAAATGAGTGAATACATTTTCAATTTCACTTGTCTTGATAAAAAGCAACGTTTGGTGTATAATAATTAAGACAATAAGGAGTAGAATTCATGAATGAATTGATCTATACAAAACCGTTAATGTTGGTGATTATGGATGGCTTTGGACTTTCGGAAACGAAAGTTGGCAATGCAATTGCTGCGGCCAAAACACCGAACATTAATTATTTATTTCAAAATTATCCTAATACAACATTAGGGGCAAGTGGAGAAGATGTTGGGCTACCCGATGGACAAATGGGAAATAGTGAAGTTGGTAATTTGAACATTGGTGCAGGTAGAGTTGTTTATCAATCGTTAACGCGACTTAACATTTCGGTTCGCAATCAAGAGTTGGACCAGGTTTCTGCTATCAAAAAAGCCATTTCTCAAGCTGTGATTCATCAATCAAAATTACATATTATGGGTTTGTTATCTGATGGAGGGGTACACTCTCATATAAGCCATATTTTATATTTGTTAGAAAAAGGGATAAAAGCAGGAGTCAAAGAAGTCGTGGTTCATGCGTTTCTTGATGGACGTGATGTTCCACCAAAATCGGCAACTCTTTATTTAAAGCAATTACAAGATAAAATAATGGAATTAGGAAGCAGTAAAATTGGTGTTGTGAGTGGTCGTTATTATGCAATGGATCGTGATAAGAACTTTAATCGTTTGCAATTGGCTTATGATGCATTGGTATATAACCAAGCAATGTTGAAAGATGTTTTTGTTGGTATCAATGAAAGTTATGCAGAAGGAATTACTGATGAGTTTGTAATACCTTATGTAGCAAATCCAGATTCAAATATTGAAGATGGTGACAGTGTTATTTTCGCAAACTTCCGTCCTGATCGCGCCATTGAAATTTCAACTGCATTAACAAATCCTGATTTGGTGCCATTAAAAAATAAACGCCATTTTTCGAATTTCACGTTTGTTTCCATGATGCCATATAGTGAACATGTAAAAGGTGAAGTTGCTTTTTCTTTGCAAGAGTTAAAAGATACATTTGGAGAAATCATCAGTCAACATGGATTAACACAGTTAAGAATTGCAGAAACTGAGAAATATGCCCATGTGACTTATTTCTTTGATGGAGGCGAAGACAAAGAGATATTAAATGCAACGAGAGTCTTAATTCCGTCACCAAAAGTTGCAACTTATGATATGATGCCAGAAATGAGTGCCTATTTGGTCTGTGATCGTGTTTTAAAAGAAATCGATTCTGGTAAATTTGATGTAATCGTTTTAAATTTTGCGAATTGCGATATGGTAGGTCATACCACGGTATTTGATGCCACTGTGAAAGCTGTGGAAACAGTAGATGAATGTGTTGGCAAAATATATGAGAAGATGAAATCTGTTGATGGAACAATGATGATTATTGCTGATCATGGCAATGCTGAAAAAGTATTTGATGAATTCGGGAAACCGTTTTCTGCTCATACCACAAATCCAGTACCTTGTATAATTACAAAAAAAGGATTACAATTACGTAAGGGTGGCATTTTAGGTGATGTTGCACCAACGATGTTACAATTAATGAACATAAAGCAACCAGATTCTATGACTGGGAAAACTTTAATTGATTCAAAATAAGAAAGGAAATAGAAATTATGCCATTTATTAAAGAAGTTTATGCTCGTGAGGTTTTAGACTCACGCGGAAATCCAACTGTCGAAGTTGAAGTTTACACAGAAAGTGATGCGTTTGGACGCGCTATCGTTCCAAGTGGAGCATCAACAGGAGAACATGAAGCTGTAGAATTACGTGATGGAGACAAAGCCCGTTATTTAGGCAAAGGTGTATTAAATGCGGTTGACAATGTCAATGATGTCATTGCTCCGGAAATCATTGGAATGAATGTTTTTGATCAAGTTGGGATTGACAAACTTATGATTGAACTTGATGGAACACCAAACAAAGCAAAATTGGGTGCAAACGCTATTTTAGGTGTTTCTATGGCTGTTGCTAGAGCGGCTTCTGATTTGTGTGGGCTTTCACTTTACAATTATCTAGGTGGATTCAATGCGAAAGAAATACCAACACCAATGATGAACATTCTAAATGGTGGTTCTCATGCAGACAATAATGTTGACTTTCAAGAATTCATGATTATGCCTGTTGGCGCACCATCTTTTAAAGAAGCTTTGCGCATGGGTGCAGAAGTATTTCACAATTTAAAAAAGGTTCTAAAAAATCGTGGTTTGAATACATCGGTTGGCGATGAAGGTGGATTTGCACCAAACTTATCAAGCAACGAAGAAGCAATCATTGTGATTTTAGAAGCAATCAAAAATGCTGGTTATGTTGCTGGCAAAGATGTTGTACTTGCTATGGATGTTGCTGCATCTGAATTTTATAACAAAGAAACAAAAACTTATGTGCTAGCAGGAGAAGGCGGGAAATCTTTTGATTCCAAAGCTTTGGCTCATTTTTATGCTGAATTGGTTGAAAAATATCCAATCGTGTCTATTGAAGATGGCCTTGATGAAAACGACTGGGATGGCTGGAAGTATTTAACAAAATTAATTGGCAAGAAAATTCAATTGATTGGTGATGATTTGTTTGTAACCAACACAAAACGTATCGCTCGTGGAATTGAAATGGGTGTTGCCAACTCTGTATTGATTAAAGTGAATCAAATTGGTTCTTTAACTGAAACATTTGAAGCCGTAGAATTGGCTAAAAAAGCTGGATATACCGCTGTCATTAGTCATCGTTCTGGTGAAACAGAAGACACAACCATTGCTGACATCGCTGTTGCACTTAATGTTGGACAAATTAAAACCGGTTCTATGAGTCGAACTGATCGAATTGCGAAATACAATCAATTATTACGCATTGAAGATGAACTTGGTTCAACTGCTGTATTTAATGGTATCAAATCGTTATATAGTGTAAAAAAATAACTTTTATTTGTGATTGAGACCTTTTATCTTAAGAGAAAAAGGTCTTTTTTCTTTGATTTATGGCAACGAAATGTTATAATATAACTATCATAAGGAGGATTTATGACAAAACGTTCTATAGGTATGATGATTGTATTGTTTCTTTTCACATTTGGGATTTATCCTATTTATTGGATCATTAAGTTTCAAGTAGAATTAAAAAAAGAAACAAATGAAGGTTTTAATGGATTGGGCCATTTTTTGATGTTGATTTTTACATTCGGTATTTATGCGGTTTATTGGCAATATGCTGCCGGAAAACGCCTGGCAAAACAAGGGGCAACAGATCAATCGATTATTTATTTGTTATTTAGTTTAATTGCGATTGGCTTTGTGAATCCTTTCTTAATGCAAGACCAAGCTAATCGTCTTGTAAAATAAGCAAAAATGCATTTCTTAATGTTTTATTAAGAAATGTTTTTTTATTTTAATTGAGTGGTTTTTATTCATTTTTTTTCTGAATAATGATATAATAATATAAATAAGAGAAGTAGAGCAAAATGAAGAAAAAAGATAAAAACACGATGCAGAAAGAAAAAATTGATATTCAAATTCCCGATATTCCTAGCGGGAAAAGGAAATTAAATGTTTCTGATGAAGATATATATTATGAACGTGTCGTTTTTTCTAATCTAGGACGTTCCATCAATATGTTGCCTGATTTGAAAGCCAAGATTGCAAAAATAAAAGAAACATTAAAACAATTTGAAGCAAAAGCTGAGATAACTTGGCATCAATTTTATTTTCTAAAATTGTTTTCCAAAGCTCGTAGTAAAAAACAAGAAGTGACGGAACAAATCTTTGGTTTAGACAAAAAAGTATCCAAAATGAAAAGAATCCTTGATGATTTAAAAAATAAGGTCGATTTGTTTCAATATGTTGAGCAAGTTGAAGATCAAAAACTAGAAGATGCATTTTCAGAAACTCTTGATTTATTTGGCTTTTTAGATGATTTAAATCGTGATTTAAATGAATTTCAAAATCTATATTTTAAAAAAATGAAAATGACTTCCTATAGCATCTGCAATGATAAATCATATTTGGAATTAGAGGCATTGAATCGTAATATTGCCTTAATGTTGGATGGCTATAAATCGTTTCAAGAAGCCCATGATTTTATTTATTACAATAGTGGCGAGCTAATTACCAATACGATTAAGACTTTGGTTCATTGCTTGGAAACAAGCAAATTGACCAATTACTCTTCTGCTTATTCTTATCGCTATTTTTTGAATACAGATGCTGTTGTAGCCATGAAATTTACGGAATGGGTTGATTTATTTAATAAAATTCGTTTTGTAGTTCGCATGACTGCAGGAGTAGAGTTGTTTGACTATCTCATTTTCAAAGAATATTACCAAGAATTGGAAAAACGCTATATTATGTTATTAATTTATGATGAAATGGAGAATGTATGAAAGGTGACTTCCACATGCACACGACGTATTCTGATGGCGCATTAAGTGTCGCGGAAGTACTAGCAATCGCATCAAGCCTTGATTTTATCAGTATTACTGATCATGATTTTTTACAAGGTTCTCTTGATGCAATCAAACAAAGTAAGAAAAAACCCAAAATTATCATTGGAGTTGAATTATCTACCGAATATAAGAACGAAAGCGTTCATATTTTGGGTTATTTTAACAATGAAAGTAACATGCAAGAGTTGAACCAATTGTTGCAATTGCAAAGAAATCATCGGTTGAAAAGGGCTCATTTCATTGGTGAGAAATTGAAGCAACATTTCAATATTGATTTAAACATGGATTTCACAAAAAACATTCATAGCGTCACGCGTGGAACCATTGCGCAAGAAATTATGGCACAAGGCTATCCATATTCTCGTGAAGAGATTTTTTCTAAATTAATCGGTCGTGGATGTCCCGCTTATCTTCCGAGCACAAAGGTGACTTCAAAAGAAGGAATTGCCCTGATCCATCAATTTGGTGGGTTGGCTGTTTTGGCACATCCTACTTTATTAAAAGAGGTAGAAGCCGAAGAAATCATTTCTTTGGGGATCGATGGGCTTGAAGCCATTTATTCACAAAACAAAGAACATGATGAAGCCAAGTATACTGAGCTTGCCATAAAAAATCACTTGTTCATCACTGCTGGTAGTGATTTTCATCGATTTGATGATTATAAACATGGCGATATTGGGTCCGTCGTTTTAGAAGGCCCCTATTTACAAACTTTTTTAGAAAAATGTGGTATTAAAATATGATGAATCCAAGAAAATTGGCTTTAGAAGCTTTAGAAAAAATCATTACAAAAAAAGCATATTCTAACATTGTTGTCAATGAATATTTGACGAAGTTTGAATTGTCGCATGAAGATCGGACTTTGTTTTCAAAACTAGTGTACGGAACGCTCGAACGTTTGTATACACTGGATTTTTATTTAGAACCATATAGTGGTAGACAAAAACAAAAACCTTGGGTTCGTATCTTGTTAGCCATGTCTGCCTACCAATTAGTATTTTTGCGAATTCCTGATTATGCAGTTGTCAACGAAGCAGTTGACATTGCCAATTTAAAAGATCGTTATATTGGTTCTTTTGTCAATGCCGTATTACGAAATTTGCAAAGAAATCCTTTGCGAAGTTTTATGGACTTAGAACAAGAAGAACTTTTGAGTGTGAAATATTCTTATCCTCTTTGGTTGATTGCCTATTTATTAAAAGATTATCGTTTTGATCAAGTTGAGAAAATTTTAGAAGCCTTTTTTAGCGATAAGAATGAAGGCGTTCGTATCAATACTTTAAAAGGAACACCAGAATCCATTTTAGAGGCGATGAATCAATCCAAAGTGAAGTTTAAGAAAGCTCAAATTGGTGAATTTGCTTACATTGCAAGTGGCGAAGTGCAAAAAACCGATTTGTTTCAAAAAGGGTTACTTACGATTCAAGACTTATCTTCGCAAATGGTTGCTGAAGTAATGTCTCCAAAACAAGGAGATGTTATTTTGGATGCTTGTAGTGCACCAGGAGGCAAAAGTGCTCATTTGGCTGCGATTATGAATAATACTGGACAGATTTATGCGTGTGATGTACATGCACATAAAATAAAATTGATGGAAAATACATTCAAACGACTTGGTGTGACGAATGTGAAAACACAGCAAATTGATGTATTAACTCTTTCTCAAGTTGTGAAAACCGAAACATTTGATCAAGTATTGGCCGATGTTCCTTGCTCTGGACTTGGGGTCTTATCGCATAAATCAGATATCAAGTATAATTTGACTTTGCAAGCCATTAAAGAAATCATGGCTTTGCAAGCCAATATTTTGGAAAGCACCTATCAACTTGTAAAAAAAGGTGGGTTTTATACTTATTCAACATGTACCATTAATAAAGAAGAAAACGAAGAACAAGTACGTGCTTTTCTAGATAATCATTCAGAATTTGAAATTGTTTATGAACAAACAATTCTTCCAAATGAGTATTATTGTGATGGGTTTTATATTTGTAAAATGAGGCGAAATGAAATTGCAAACATCAATTTATAATTATTCCAAAGATCAATTAGAACAATATTTCTTATCAATCGGGAGCCAAAAGTTTAGGGCAACGCAAGTGTTTGAAGCGATTTATAAACAAAGATTGACTGATTTTTCCCAAATTTCTAATTTTAAAAAGGAATTTGTTGGAAAATTGGCCGAAGATTTTTATTTTCCAAAACTTGAAGTTGTTTTAGTGCAAACTTCTTCTGATGAAACCAAGAAATTCTTATATAAACTTGATGATGGTAATATCATAGAAACTGTACTCATGAAACACAACTATGGGTATAGTGTTTGTGTTACGACACAAGTTGGTTGTAATATGGGGTGTGCTTTCTGTGCAAGCGGAACAACCAAACGTATTAGGAATTTAGAAACATCAGAAATGGTATTACAAGTATTAACAATAGATAATTTATTGCGCCTTGAAGAAAAACGCGTTAGTCACGTGGTGATTATGGGAATTGGGGAACCATTTGATAATTATGAAGCTGTTTTAGAGTTTATTAAAATAATTAACGATGGAAAAAGCCTAGAAATAGGAAGTCGCCATATTACGCTATCTACTTGTGGCATCATCCCTAAAATTTACCAATTCAGTGAATTTCCTTTACAAGTCAATTTGGCAGTATCACTTCATTTTGCTGTTGATGAAAAACGTAGCCAATATATGAAAATCAATCGCACCTATAATTTAACAGAATTAAAAAAAGCATTACAATATTATTTTGCTAGAACAAAAAGACGAATTACATTTGAGTATATATTGTTAGATGGAATCAATGATAGTATCGAAGATGCTAAGAATCTAGTGGATTATGTGAAAGACATGAATGCTTATATCAATCTGATACCTTATAATGAAACAGGAGATAGTTTTAAGCGTTCTAAAGAATCTAGGTCAAGGCCATTTTTTGATTATTTGATGAAAAATAAAGTGAATGTGACTTTGAGAAGAGAACAAGGGCATGATATCGATGCTGCTTGTGGGCAACTTCGCGTTAAGGAGCTTTCATGCAAGGATTAGTCATAAAATCTATTAGTGGTGAATTTACTGTCATTTCTGGCGAACAAAAATATGTTTGTAAGCCAAAAGGGCTATTTAAGTTACATGAAAAGTTGGTAAAAGTAGGAGACCATGTCATCTTTGATCCGATTTCCAAAACGATTCATGAAGTAATGCCAAGGAAAAATGAGTTAATTAGACCATCTATTGTTAACATTGATAAAATATTTTTGGTGTTTTCATTAAAAGAACCAGAACTCAATTTAAATTTATTGGATCGTTTGATTTCTATTTTTGAATATTATAATTTGCATATCATCATTATTTTTACAAAATTAGATTTATTAACAAAAAACGATAATTTTGATGCTGTGATCAATTATTATCGTAACTTAGGATATCAAGTTTATACCACTGATCAAGAAGCGAATCAAGAAGAGCTAAAAGCAGAATTCAGCAATTCTATTTGTGCGTTTGCTGGCCAAAGTGGAGTTGGCAAAAGCACGTTGCTTAATTTTTTTGATGTAACATTCAACATTAAAACCGATGCCATTTCTTTGGCTTTGGGAAGAGGAAAGCATACCACTAGACATGTTGAGTTATTGCCTCTTTTGGATGGTTGGGTTGCTGACACGCCTGGATTTGGAACTTTAGAGTTTCCTTATGATGATTTATTGACGTTTTCACAAACGTTTGTTGAGTTTTTTCAAAATCGTCATTTGTGTAAATTCAATAAATGTGTTCACATTGAAGAACCTGATTGCCATATCAAAACACTTGTACAAAATAAAAGTATTATGCAAAGCCGATATGATAATTACCTCGTATTTGCAAAAGAGATAAAAGAAACCAAAAAAAATAAATATTAGGAGGATTTATGATTGTAGCGCCATCGATTTTATCTGCAGATTTTTCCAAATTACTGGATGAAGTTAAAGACGTTGAAACAAAAGGTGCAGATTGGCTCCACATTGATGTGATGGATGGTCATTTTGTTCCTAATATCACGATTGGCCCAGTGGTGTATCAACAGTTGCGAAAACACACCAATATGGTTTTTGATGTTCACTTGATGATATCCGACCCCTTCTTTTATGCACAAGCGTTTGCGAAAGCTGGTGCAGATTATATTACTTTTCATTATGAAGCGGTAAGTGATGTAAATCAAATGCTAGAGCATTTGAAAAGATTGGGTGTTAAATCTGGGATTTCCATCAAACCAAGCACCAATGTTACGGTGTTAGAACCCTATTTACCTTTTGTAGACTTGATTTTAATTATGTCGGTTGAACCTGGCTTTGGCGGACAATCCTTTATGCCAAATGCTTTGGAAAAAATTGAATATTTAGCAAGCCAAAAACAAAAAAACCACTATCCATACTCTATTCAAGTAGATGGTGGTATCAATGATTTGACTGGAGCAATGTGTAAACAAAGCGGTGCTGAAGTGTTAGTGGCGGGGACTTATATATTTCATTCTATGAATCGAAAAGATGCTATATGGAGGTTAAAAACACTATGATTATTAAAATAGTAGCTGCTGGAGACAACTTGTTTTCTCAATTATACTCACCTGATCCAGAAGAAATGCTAGTTGGGGTGGATGGAGGCATCAATCACATTATGCAAATGGGATTGACTGCTGATTTGGGAATTGGTGACTTTGATTCATGCAATATTGAAGAAGTGGTTATGGCTTGTTCTAAAGTCAAAGTATTTCCCAAAGAAAAAGACAAAGGTGATTTGGAATTGGCTATCATTGAAGTGAAAGAAATTCCCCATGAAAAAATTATTATCTATAATGGCACCGGGGGAAGGTTAGATCATTTTTATGCCATTTTAAATGTCCTCATCAAGCATTATGAAGCCAAGATTGAAGTTGTTGATCAAAACAATTTGATTTATGTCATTGATAAGCCAACCAAACTGGAAAAATCTCATTTTAAATATTTTTCATTTTTTGCTCTAGAAGATGATGTTGTAATCACACTACGGGGTTTTAAATATTCTTTGATTAATTATCATTTAAAAATGCATGATAATTTATGTTTAAGCAATGAATTGCTTGGCGATGGATACTTGGATGTCAACAATAAAAAACTATTGGTGATTGAAACAAAACAAATCCATGAATAAAAAAAAGGCTTTATCAGCCCTTTTTAGAATCAATTAAGCACGTTGTACTAAACCTGATTTCAATGCTCTTGTGGAAACATAAACGCGTTTCACTTTACCATCGGTATCGACAATTCTTACTTTTTGTAAGTTTGCTTTCCAAGTGCGGCGAGAAGCAACCAAAGAGTGAGAACGGCTATTGCCTGTTACTGTGCCTAAACCTGTTATATAACATTTACGTGGCATGATGAACCTCCTTAAAAATGTATTTTCTACTTTTTACTTATCATATTATACCATAGAGGCGTTTTAAAGGCAAGTAATATTTACTTTTTCAGGTTTTATTTGTGTAATAGGGGTTATATGGGGCAAGGGGCAACACATTTTTCTTGCTAGAAAGAGAAAATTGTGTTATAATACTACAATGTATTGGTGTTTATAGGATTTTATTTAATAAATATTGTATAAAAAGCAATTTTTCGGAGGATTTCATGGATATATATAAATTAGATGGGTTGTTATTCAAAACTCTTATTTTAAATGGAGCAGAGAATTTAAAAAATAATTATAAACAAGTTGACGCTCTTAATGTCTTTCCTGTTCCGGATGGTGACACAGGAACAAATATGCGCATGACAATAGAAGGTGGAGTCAATGAAATTTATAATTTGGATGAAGAAAATATAAGTGAACTTTCAAAAAAACTTCAGCGTGGGATGTTAATGGGAGCCAGAGGAAACTCAGGTGTTATTTTATCACAATTATTTCGCGGTATTTACAAAGGCTTTGAAGAGCACAATCACGTTGATGCGATTGGGTTAGCAAAAGCGTTTGAATCAGGTGTAAGACAAGCTTACAAAGCGGTTATGAAACCTGTGGAAGGAACCATTTTAACCGTTGCAAGAGAAGCAACGGAAAAGTTAATGTCTATCTCTTCTTCAAGAATGTCAATCAATGAATTTTTTAAAGAATTTATTGAAGAAGCAAAAGCTTCTTTGGTGAGAACTCCAAGTTTACTTCCTGTTTTAAAAGAAGCAGGAGTTGTAGACAGTGGTGGTGCAGGATTGGTTTATGTTCTTGAAGGAATGTCATTGGCACTTGATGGCAAGTTTTTATCAGAAAAACCTGTTGAAGGAGCGATGCACACTGTAAGCACACAATTCTTAAACAAGAACGATGATGTTACCTTTGGTTATTGTACAGAATTTATTGTGAAAATCAATCCTGAAGTGATCAATTCAGAATTTGATGAATCCGTTGTTACCAATATGCTTTCCCCAATTGGTGATTCTATCGTTGTTGTTCATGATGAAGATATTTTAAAAGTTCACGTTCATACATTAACTCCGGGAGATGTCCTAAATATTGGGCAAAAATTTGGTGAGTTTATGTCTTTGAAAATTGAGAACATGACAATCCAACATCATGAAAACAAAGAATTTATGCATGTACAAGAAGGACAGTGTGAATGTGGTGAAGTTCATCATCAACCACCTGTGAAACCTGATGTTTGCAAAAAATATGCGATTGTAGCCGTTGCCAGTGGTGCAGGGATCATTAAAACTTTCCAAGAAATGGGTGCCGATTACATCGTTTCTGGAGGACAAAGCATGAATCCTTCAACAGAAGATTTCATTCGTGGTTTTGACACTTTAAATGCAGAAAATATTATTGTTTTTCCTAACAACAAAAACATTATTTTAGCGGCAAGACAATCAGCGAAAATTTATAAAGAGAGCAATGTATTTGTTTTAGAAACAAAGAGCATCGCACAAGGCTTCTCCGCTTTAACCATGCTTGATTTAAATGGAGAACCTGAACAAATATTAAACGACCTGAAAGTTGTGATTGATAATGTTACAACCGGACTGATAACATACTCGATTCGTGATACGGATCTAGATGGCATTCATATCAAAAAAGAAGATTTTATTGGCATTTGTGATAATAAAATCGTCGCTTCAAACCGTCGCCGTTCTGATGCTGTAAAAGCTTTGTTAAAAGCGAGTGTTAATGAAGATAAAGAAATCATTACCATCATTTATGGGCAAGATGTTCCACAAAAAGAAGTGAATGATTTTGTAAAATTTATTGAGAAAAATTATAGTAATCTTGAAGTTGATGTAATTGAAGGAAATCAAGAAGTCTATAGTTATATTCTAGCAATAGAATAGAAAGGGCTTTTGCCCTTTTTATTGTTATTAAGGGATATCTAGAAATAGGATGGATTATGAAAAACACGTTATTAAGTCAAATTGAATATATTACTCCCAAACAAGTATCTTTTTTTAAAAAAAATAATATTCTAACTGTGGAAGATTTATTGTTGGATTTTCCTTCTAAGTTTGATGATTATACAATCGTACCCATGAAAGAAGTGACTCCAGGAATTAATTTAACCATTGCTGGTGTTGTTCAATCAAAAGCGACGGTAACTTCAGTAAAAACAAAATTATCAGTTATGAATTTTTATGTTGATGTGGAAGGACAAAAAATTAGGGTATCTATTTTTAATCGTCATTTTTTAAAAACACGATTGTTTTTTGGTGTTTATGTTTGTTTGACGGGAAAATTCAATGACACGATGAAATCTTTTACCGCTTCGGAAATTCACTTTGAAGAACTGGGTAACAATATCAATCCAGTTTTTAATATCAAAGGTATTTCTGATGCGAAAGTATTGGAAATCAAAGAAAAAGTTTATGAAGATTTCCATGATAAGATTAGTGATATTCTACCTCATTCCTTAAAAGATAAATATGAACTCATCGATTATGATGATGCTTTAAAATATATCAATATTCCCGAAAATTCCGATGAAATTAATCTTGCGATCAAGCGCATTAAATTTGAAGAGTTATTTCTATATCAAATGAAAATAAAATATATGTTTTATATGCGTAAGCATTATCCTCAAGGCGTTGCTATCCAATATGATGAAAAGAAAATTGCCAATTTTATTGAAAAATTGCCATTTCGATTAACAGTAGATCAAAACAAAGCACTCGCTGATATTTTAACGGATATGCGGGCTGAATATAAAATGAATCGATTATTACAAGGCGAAGTAGGAAGTGGCAAAACAGTTGTTGCTGCCATTTGTTTGTATGCAGCAATTACAGCTGGTTACCAAGGAGCTATTATGGTTCCAACTGAAGTGTTGGCACAACAACATTATCGTACTTTTGTTGATTTGTTTCAAAATGAACAAGTTACCATTGCCATGCTTTCTTCTTCGATAGCATCAAAAGATAAAAAATTTACTTTGTCGGGTTTGGCTGATAAAAAAGTTGACATTGTCATTGGAACTCATTCTTTGTTTCAAAAAGATGTTGAATTTGAGCGTTTGGGTTTGGTCGTTACTGATGAAGAACATCGCTTTGGTGTCAAACAACGTGTTTCTATCATTGGAAAAGGCCACTTGATTGATCATTTGAAAATGAGCGCAACGCCAATTCCTAGAACATTGGCGATTTCCATTCTTGGTGAAACAGATATTTCCATCATAAAAACCATGCCTGGTAGTAAAAAACCTGTGATTACCAAATATATGTCAGAAAGTGATTTGCCTCAAGTAGTTGTTCACATGAAAGAAGAACTAGCAAGGAATCATCAAATTTATGTCATTGCACCGATGATTGAAGAATCAGAGGTGATGGAATTAAGAAATGCAACTGAAATTTATGAAAAAGTAAGTGCTTACTTTAAAGGGGTATGTGAAGTAGGATTGATTCATAGCCGACTAAAACCACAAGAAAAAGAACAAGTTATGAAATTATTCACTGAGAACAAAACACAAATTCTTGTTTCTACAAGTGTGATTGAAGTAGGAGTCAACATCATCAATGCAACTACCATGATTATATTTAATGCAGATCGTTTTGGAATTGCTCAATTGCATCAAATGCGTGGTCGCGTTCGACGCAGTGATGAACAAGCCTATTGTTTTTTGATTAGTGATACCACAATTCCTACTGCTATTGCAAGATTAAAACTTGTAGAAGAAAATAGTGATGGTTTTGTCCTTGCTGAAGAAGATTTGATTATTCGAGGTCCTGGTGATTTCTTTGGAGAAAAACAATCAGGAACTGTTGCCTTTAAAATGGCTGATTTGGTATTAGATAAAGATTTGTTATTTTCCATTAATCAAGAATGTGAACAAATTATGGAAAAACAAACATTATTCAATGAACCAAGTTATAAAGAGGTTTTGGAAATTGTAAAACAAAATTATGATTTAAAAAAAGAAATGCTTGATTAAGGAGGATCGCATTATGGTAAAATTAGCAATCGACATCATGGGTGGTGATTTCGCACCATTAGCAATCATTGATGGAGTGAAGTTAGCCTTAAAAAGATATGAAGATCTTGAATTTGTATTATTCGGTGATGAAGAAATCATCAAAAAACATATTTTGAATCATCCACGTGTTCAAGTAGTTCACGCTCCTGATAAAATTGATATGGGTGAAAAAGATCCGATTGGCGAAATTCGCCGTAATCGTAATACTTCTTTGGTAAGAGCATTTCAAGCAGTCAAGAATAAAGAAGTAGATGGAGCGGTTACCGCTGGCCCGACACAAGGAACCATCGCGGCAGCGCATTTGATTATACGTCGCATTCCAGGTATGAAACGAGTGGCTTTATGTCCGATTTTGCCTAATTTAGGAGGGAAGCATCGTTTGTTGCTTGATGTTGGTGCAAACCTTGAATTAAGAAGCGAGCACTTATTACAATTAGCACAATATGCAACCATTTTTAGTCGTGAAGTCTGGGGCATTGCCAAACCAATTGTGGGATTGATGAACATCGGTACTGAGCCTGGAAAAGGGCGAGAATTGGAAAAAGAAGCATTTCAAATCATGCAAGCTGATGAAAACATTACATTTCTTGGCAATATTGAAGGAAAAGAATTGTTCTCTACACCTTGTGATATCTTAATCACCGATGGCTTTACAGGAAATATGATTATGAAAACAAGTGAAGGTGTTGCAAAAGCGGTTGGAGTGTTTTTCAAACAAGAAATCAATCAGAGCTTTAGGGCAAAATTAGGATATTTGTTTATGAAACCAATTTTTAAAAATTTCAAAAAACAATTAAGTCCTGATGAAATTGGTGGTGCTCATTTATTTGGTGTCGATGGTGTGGTTGTCAAGGCACACGGATCAAGCGATGCTTATGCTTTTTCCAACGCCATTATGCAAGCCCGCAATGTTGTTGTCGGAAATGTGATAGAAAAAATGAAGAACATAATTGGTGATCAAAATGAGGTTACCAGTGAATAATGATTTTGAAAGAATAAAGTCATTGGCCAAGCAACTCAATTTGCCTTTCAAAAATTGGGAGATTTATGAAATTGCTTTTTCTCATCAATCCTATGCCAATGAACATCATGTTGAAAGCAATGAGAGATTAGAATATTTAGGAGATGCCATCTTAGATTTTTTGGTGGCTGATTATTTATACAAACAATTTCTTGATTTGCCTGAAGGTCAACTAACTAAGATAAGAGCAAAATACGTTTGTGCAAACGCCAATAGCAAATATGCCCAAGCATTAAAACTTGATAAATACTTATTACTTGGTAAAGGCGAAACCGAACAAGGGGGTAAATCAAAACCATCGGTATTGGCTGATTTATTTGAATCTTTTTTAGGAGCCCTTTATCTTGATTTGGGAATTGAAGTTGTTAGAGATTTGTTACAAAAAGTTGTATTTAGTCAAATTGAAACACAAGATACAGGTTTTTTTATTGACTATAAGAGCCGTCTTCAAGAATTTGTACAAGCAGAAAGTCGAGAAGGAGTACGTTACGTACTACAAGAAGCAAGTGGTCTTGCACATGACAAAACGTTCCGCTTTGCAGTTTTTCACGAAGATTTAAAATTGGGTGTTGGTGTAGGCAAAAGCAAAAAAGAAGCTCAGCAAAATGCAGCAAAAAATGCTCTTGAAAAATTAGCTACTCAATAAGGAGGGAATCTTGTATACTTTATTAAAAAATAATATTATTGATTTTGACAAATTACTATTAGACAAATACAAAGCCCTCAATCTTGATGAGGCAAACACCATCATTTTAATCAAATTGAATCAAATGCTTAAGAACAATCAACATTTTTTAGAAGTAGAAATGTTATCAGAAACGATGTCTCTTTCAAAAACAGAAATTGCCAAACGAATTGTAGGTTTGGTAAATGATGGATTTGTAAATTTAGAGCTTTCTGCGCTTGATCAAAAAGAAACCTTTAGTTTAGATGAGACATACAAACGCCTCTCTTATTTGCTAGAAGGGGTGAAACAAAACAATCACAATCACAATCTCAATGACAAAATCAAACAGATGGTTCAAATTTTAGAAACAGAATTTAAAAAAATATTAAGCCCAATTGAACGTGAGACCATTTCGCGTTGGTATGTGGAATATCAATATTCAGATGAATGCATTGAAGAAGCGATTATTAAAACGCTTAGATATAAAAATCGTAGCATTGGTTATGTGGATCGTTTGTTAAGAGTAGGCAATAAAGAGCAAAAACCAGAAATAAAGGGTAGTGAAAATATCCAAGAATTGTTTAAAAAAGCATATGTTCACAGCAAATGAAATCTTATTTCATCTTAATACCCTTTTTCCTTCTGTAAAAAGTGAACTAGATTTTTCCAATCATTATGAATTGGTCATAGCGGTTGTGCTTTCGGCACAAACAACTGATATTTTAGTGAATAAAGCAACCAAGACTTTATTCAACCAATATCCAGATTTTTCTAGTTTAAGCAAGAGTACAGTTGAAGATGTGCTTAAGCATATTCGGTTTTTGGGTTTGTCCAATACGAAAGCAAAAAATATCATTCTTCTTTCTCAAAAAATAATCAAGGAAAAACAAGGAATTGTTCCTGCAGATTTTGCCTATTTAACCTCTCTTCCTGGAGTTGGTCGAAAAACAGCCAATGTAGTTTTGAGCGAGGGATTTGGTGTTCCTAGAATAGCGGTGGATACACATGTATTACGGGTTTCCAATCGCTTGGGATTGATTCGTACAGATAATCCTTTGTTGGTTGAAGAAACATTAATGCATATGTTTGATCCAAAACATTGGCATGATTTACATTTGCGATTGGTTTTTTTTGGAAGATATTTGTGTAAAGCAAAAAAACCAGAGTGTTTTCGTTGCCCATTTATAGAAATATGCACATATGAAAACAAAAGTCTTAATCAGTAGGTTGATTAAGACTTTTTGGTTGCTTTTGTTTTGATGAATTCATCATCTGGAGTAACATAAATGGTTTTTTGCTGGGTATAAGTTACGAAAGAACCTTTTGTTTTTGGTACTTTTTTCACATATTTTATCATTGTGTAGTCAACAGCAACTTGGCTTGACAATCGTTTTTTTGAGTAATATGCAGCAATATGCGCTGCTAGTAAAATGGCATCATTAGTTAATTGCGATGTTTGTAAGATGGTATGACTACCAGGGGAATCTTTGATGTGAAAGAAGAAATCATTTTTTTTTGCAAAACTATGGGTCAAATAATTGTTTTGAATATTATTTTTCCCAACATAAATTTTATTTCCTATTTCATCTTGATACATGGTCAATTGTGGTTTTGTTTGTTTTTTTCTAATTTCTTTTGTTTTTCCCATGCCTAGTTCTTGCATAATTTCTCTTGTTTCATTGTTTTTGGCTTGGGCTATTTGTTCAGACAAACACTCATAATATTCTAAATCTTGTTTTGTGATGGTAATTTGTTGGTCAATATAAGTCAATGCTCGCTTTGATTTTTTGTATTTTATAAACATGTTTTGAAGATTTCTTTTGGGGTCCAACAATGGATCAAGGAAAATGGTGATTGGTTCATTGTTGTTATAATAGTTTGTTAGTGTTACTTGACTTTCTCCTTTTTTTACTTGATGCAAATAAGAAGAAAGTATATTACCATATTGTTCATAAATAAGATTTTCTTGTGCTGCTTTTAATTCTTGCTTTTGTTTTTCTAGTTTATTCTTTAATTTTGTGATTTCTTTTTTGATGAAACTTTCCACTTGTTTTTGTTCGGTGTTTGCTGTGCTATTTGATTTTTGGCTTGTGAAAAAAGATTCTAATAATAGCGATAAAGAAGGAAAAACGATGCGCTCTCCAACGACGGAAGGAAGATCAAAACAATAAAATATCATTTTATTTGCTGTTGTGATTTGGATTGGTTGTTTTTTGGAATAAATGATATTTAGGTCATTGGATGCTTGCATTTCTGAAAAGAGCAAAGAAGAAACGCCTGTGTATTGATTTTGATTTTTCAGTTCTGTTTCAAAATAAGGATTTTTCTTTTCGTTGCTAGGAAATGTATAGGTTATTTTTGGTAACATAATTCTATTTTCTTTTTCACCAAGAGTAAATATCTTTTTTTGGCATTCAATGACAACCATTTCTGAATCTACCAAAATGCAATTGGCATTGCGCCCAAAAAATTCCATGATGAAAGAATATTGATTCTTTTCTCCCACGATGTTTTCGTTTGTAATGCTTAGGATTACCAATCGATCGTTATCGATTTGTTTGATGTCGGTAATGATTCCACCTTCCAAGTGCTTTTTCAACATGTTTAGTAGTGGTGATGTTTTTATGTCAAACACAAATTCAAGCGAACTCATGCGCATATGCGCTTGATCTGGTTGCATGGAAATGATGAATTGTTTGTTTTGATTTAATACAAATACATAATTGGTTTGATTAAAACAAAATATGTGATGAATCCTCTGTTGTAAAAGATCAGATTGTAATTCATCCACTAAATAATGGATAAAAACACCATCAAAACTCATAATAATGCACCTCTTTGTTATTTTAGCACAATTTTTGATATTATTCAAAAATAACTTTATTTATTTTAGTATTTGTAGTATAATAAGAACAATAATTTGTTGAGGGAAAAAATGAAATTAGATAATAAAGGATTATTGATTGTCATCTCTGGCCCTTCAGGTGTTGGGAAAGGTACTGTTCGCAGCGCTTTATTTCAAATGGAAGGTCATGACCTAGTTTATTCTATTTCTATGACCACGAGGAAACCACGTGAAGGCGAAATAGATGGACGTGAATATTACTTTGTTTCCAAAGAAGCATTCTTAAAACACATCGAAGATGGAAAAATGTTGGAGTATGCTGAGTTTGTCAACAATTATTATGGAACTCCACTTGATAAAGTGATGGAACAACTTGAACAAGGAAAAGAAGTCGTTTTAGAAATTGAAGTGCAAGGCGCTGAAATCGTAAGAGAAAGAATGCCGGAAGCTGTATTCATTTTTATTGCTCCTCCTTCAATGCAAGATTTATATGATCGATTGCTATCAAGAGGTACCGAACCAAGAGAAATTATTGAAGAGCGAATTAATAAAGCAAAGAGAGAAATTAATTTGGCATATTTATACGATTATATCGTTGTAAACGACACTGTGGATAATGCAGCCGATAAGATTATGGCCATTATCCGTGCCGAACACGCGAAAGTAGAAAGAACCATATATCAATATAAAGAAATGTTGGAGGTAAATTAAATGGCTAGTTCTCATGATGGAATGCGTTATCCATCCATTGACCAATTGGTTGCAATTACTGGATCAAAATATAAATTAGTTGTTGGAACGGCAAAACGTGCTCGTAAAATTAGCAAAGGTAGTAATATACTGGTTACAAATCCTGTTAATAAAAAGAGTATCGGCATTGCTCTTGAAGAAATCCTACAAGGAAAAGTAATTATAACTGATGTTGTAAAAACAGATTACCTTACGCTTTAAAAACTTGGCTTTTGCCAAGTTTTTTTGAAAAAAAATGAGGTGTTAGGAATTGTCTTTCTTTGCCATGACAAATATGGTAAAATATAGAAAAGAGATAGGTGATGAATATGTATGCGAAAGTAGTTGTTGAAGTACCTTCGGATAATACAGATGAATTATATACTTATCGGATACCCGATGTTTTTTTAGATTGCATTTTTGTTGGCTCTCGTGTTTTTGTTGAGTTTGGCTTTCAGAAAATAATGGGTTATGTTTTAGAAATAATAGCAGAAATAGACGTTTCATTAAATGTAAAAGACATCATTGATGTCATTGATTTTGAGCAAGGGTTAACAAAAGAACAAATAGAGCTTGCGAAAATGATCAAAGAACAAACCAAGAGTTTTTTGATTCAATCTTTAGATTTAATGTATCCTAGTTTTTTAAAGAGCAAGGTAAAAAAATACATTCATCTCATTAATCATGATCAAATCGATGCCGAACTTGCCATTCTTTTTAATGGGAAAAAGAAGATTTTGATTTCAAAAGATATATTGAAACATTATCGGAAAATCAAAAAGGAAATTGATCGAGGGAATTTAGAAATTACTTCTGATGTTTTCACATATGGAAAAAGAAAACTTGTTAAAATGTATCGTGTGATGGAAAGCGATGCTGTTTTAAAATCTTCCATCAGACAAATCGTTTTTGACTATGTAAAAACAAAAGGTGAGGCAAGCAATAGTGACATCATTGAAAACACTGGATGTAGTCAAGATTTGCTGAAGCGGATGGTGGAAGATCAAATTTTATCCTTAACTGAGCAACGAATGTTGTTAGAGGTAAGTGGACCAATCGTATCAAAGCCTCTTAACTTTGATTTTGAAGCACAAATGTTGCGAGAAAAATATCATGATTTAAACAAAAAACCATTTTTGCTTTTCACAAATGAAGAAAAATTTAAACTTGATTTTTTATTGGATATCGCTTTAGATGCTGTTGCAAAAAGTAAACAAGTGCTAATTATCACACCAACGATTTTGTCAAATACACTAGTGTATCGATATTTTTCTAAAAATGTCAATGGATGTCGTATATTAAATTTTTCATCGCGTTTGTCGAATCAAGAATATTATGATAATTATTGGAATGTGAAAGAACAAAATGTCGATATAGTCATTGGCACCAAACAAAGTAGTTTTCTACCACTTGAACAACTTGGACTGATTATCGTCATTGATGAAGAAAGTCCGTTTTATATCAACGAGCAAAATCCCAAATATTGTTTGTCTGAGATTGTAAAATTTAGGAGTGACTATCATCAAGCAAAACTTGTTTTCACCTCATCTGTTTTACAAATATCAACTTATTATCAGTACTATTTATCTAATTTTTACATTTTAGAACATAGAATGAAAGTCAATCGAGATATTAAACTGATTGATATGAAAGAAGAGTTTGAAGATTTTGTTTTAAGCAATGCTTTAAAACAAAGTTTACAAAACAATTTAAGCGAAAATAAGAAATCATTGTTGATTCTCAATTCATTGGGATACAGCCCTATTACAGTTTGTAGCGACTGTGGTCACATTTTAAAATGTGACAAATGTCAGATTACCATGACCTACCATAAGGAAAAAGATGTCTACCGTTGCCCTTATTGTAATAATCAATATGATCATCCTAAATGTAGTCATTGTGATAGTCATCAATTTCAAAATTTTGGTGTTGGTTTAGAAAGATTGAAAGAACGTTTGCACGAGGTTTTTCCTAACATTCGTTTGACGCAAGTTGATTCCCAAACAATGGTGGATAAAAATGCTTATGAACAGTTTTTAGCTGATTTTGAAAACAATCAATTTGATGTTATTATTGGAACTTCTTTGCTTTTGGCTCTGATTAATGAAAAAATAGATTTGGTCGGTATTATCAATGCTGACAATTTATTAAATTATGGTGACTATCGTAGTGCTGAGTTGGTGTTTTCACTGGTTGCCAAACTTCACGATTCATTGGTATCAGAAGTGATGATTCAAGGCAATCATTTAAATCATTATGCCATCATAAATGGAACGATTGGAGATTATGAAACCTTTTACAATACGGAAATAGAAAATCGGAAGAATTTTTTATATCCTCCGTTTGTAGAAATTAATCGTCTGGTTGTCATTGGCTTATACAAAGATATTTATCATTATGCCAATTATTTTAAAAAAGTATTCAAAAGGATCAGCAAAGGTACAGCCTTAGGGCCAGTTTATTTATCGACAGTACGAGGAATCCAATTAATTTTAAAACATGAAGAGTTTGAAAAAGTATCAAGATTAATTGATGAAGTAAACTTGAAATTCAAACCACAAAAATTAATTGTTCATTTTGAAAGATATCCACAATCTTTCCGTTAGGAGAAAACAATGAAAATAATTTTCATGGGAACACCGATGTTTGCGGTGAAGATTTTATCAGAAATACATAAGTATCATGAGGTTCTCATGGTAATCACTCAACCTGATCAAAGAATCAGTGCGAGCAAAACGATGGTGCCCCTTGTGAAAACTTGGGCAGTTGAGCATCATTTGCTCGTTAAGCAGCCTGAAAATATTCGTGATATGATAAATGAAATCATGTCTATGGATGTTGATCTCATTGTGACTGCTGCCTATGGGCAGTTTATTCCTTTGCAAATCTTGAACCATCCCAAATATCAGAGCATCAATGTTCATGGATCGCTTTTGCCTAAATATCGTGGTGGTGCTCCTATCCAAAGGGCAATCATAAATGGAGATGCAGAAACTGGGATATCTATTATTCGCATGACCAAAAAAATGGATGCAGGGGCAATCTTAGCAGCCAATGCCATTCCTATTTTAGATAGCGATAATCAAGATTCTTTGTTTGAAAAGTTAAGTGATTTGGGATCAAAAATGATTCTTCCGGTTATAGAACAAATAAAAAGTCAAAATATCGTTGAAACACCCCAAAAAGAAGAAGAAGTTAGCTTTGCATTTAACTTAACTAGAGCAGATGAACGAATTGACTTTCATAAGCCAGCTCGAGATTGTTTCAACCAAATACGCGGTTTGTGTTCTAACCCAGGGGCATTTTTCCAACTTGATGGCTTGAATATAAAAGTGTATAATAGTATCGAGAGCGATTGTACTACAAAGAAAAAACCAGGTGTTTTGATTGCAAAAAGTAAAGATTCTTTCCAAGTCAGTTGTGGTAACCAAACTGTTTTATCGATTTTGGAGGTGCAATTACCTGGTGGTAAAAGAATGCTTGCTCGAGATTTTTTAAATGGAAAAGGCAAACAATTA
Organism: uncultured Bacteroidales bacterium; assembly: GCA_964646985.1. Classification (GTDB taxonomy): domain Bacteria; phylum Bacillota_I; class Bacilli_A; order ML615J-28; family CAG-698; genus UBA2253. The sequence goes on along the minus strand of CAZYFI010000005.1, from coordinate 15,525 downwards.
ATCGTTATAGATAAGGAGATAATATAATGAAACAAAGAATTTATTTTTCACGTGAAGAAATGTACAAAATGAACAGAGACTTATTACTCGAACGAGGGGTAAAAATTGAAGACATTGCGGAAATCGCTTTTCGTCAACAAGGAAGGTATAATAAAAACATTTCCATGAAAACATGCATTGAAAGTGTTGAAAAAATTCTTTCTTATCGCGACATTTTTCATATTGTTCAATTGAGTATTGAAATTGATCGTTTGACCGAAGAAGGATTGTTTAGAAGTCCGATTCAAGACATTATGCGGGCTGATTTAGGGATGTTTGGAGTTGATGAAATATTTGGTTTAAATATAGCTGCCATGTATGGAGTCATTGGCCAAACGAATTTTGGCGACATTGATGTCAATAAGCCAGGAATTGTGAAACAGTTGAATGCCGATGGAAAAGGGGAACGTTGTCATACATTTTTAGATGACGTAGTTGGTGCACTTGGTGCCGCAGCATCTACCCGTGTTGCTCAAATTTTAAGTGAAGAAGAATCATTAAAAGATCCTCATATTACTCCAATTCAATTTGATTTGGAGAAATAGTCATGGTACAAAACAAACTAACGCCGGGTAATTTGCTTGATGAGGAAGGTAATTTAGTGGAAGCGGGTTATTCTACCCAATTGGTCAAAGAATATCAACGCTCTCATATTAAAGCTTGCTCGCTTAGAATCAAAGAATGGGATTATTATTTTGTCGGTAATAATCATTATGGAGTTGCCTTAACGATTGCTGATAACTCTTATATGGGGTTAGGTAGTGTTTCCGTCATGAATTTTGAAACTGGTTTTTGGAAAACACGTAGCCAAATGACATTTATGCCAAAAGGAAGAACGAATTTACCTTCTACTTCACAAATCGGTGATGTTGCATTTCATTATAAAAATTTACGAATCGAATTTTTTAATAATGGGAAAGAACGTCGTCTTGTTGCTCACTTTGAGAATTTTATTGATAATCAAGATTTTGATTGTGACATTACATTGAAACCAATGGAACATCATGACTCGATGGTTATTGCCACACCATTTAAAAAACCTCGTCGGTTTTATTACAATCAAAAAATCAATAATTTGCAAGCTTATGGTAGAGCAACGATAGGAAGTGAAGAGTTTTCTTTCACAAGCATCGATAGTCAAGCTGTCCTCGATTGGGGAAGAGGTGTTTGGACATATAAGAATACTTGGTATTGGTCATCAATGTCAGGAATATGGGAAGACCATAAAATTGGGTTTAATTTAGGATATGGCTTTGGGGATACCTCATCAGCAACCGAAAACATGTTGTTTTTAGATGGAAAAGCTTATAAAACGGAACGAGTTATGTTTATCATTCCGAAAGATGAAAAAGGTAGATATGATTATATGTCTCCTTGGAAGTTTACTTCAGGTGATGAAAAAGTGGAACTTACCTTTGTTCCGATTTTAGACCGACATGATGATACTGACGCAGTCATCATCAAATCGCTTCAACATCAAGTGTTTGGACGCTTTTCTGGAAAATTGATATTGGATGACAAAACAATTGAAATAAAAGATCTATTAGGGTTCGCAGAACGCGTAACCAATTATTGGTAAAAAGGAAGGATAAGATGAAAGTATTAATTGCTGGGGGAGCGGGGTACATTGGCAGTCATTGTGCCAAAATGATGGCACAATCAGGTTTTGAAGTAGTTGTTGTCGATAATTTGTCAACAGGGCATAAGCAAGCTGTGGCAGGAAAATTGTATGTTGGCGATATTCGTGATGAGGCATTCTTAAATCATGTGTTTCAACAAGAAAAAGTTGATTTGGTTGTGCATTTTTGTGCAAAATCACTTGTTGGCGAGTCAGTGCAAAAACCGTTAGAATATTTTGATAATAATGTTTATGGTACAATGGTTTTGCTTAAGGCAATGAACCATGCAAATGTGAATAAAATTGTTTTTTCTTCAAGTGCAGCTGTGTATGGTGAACACGATATTATGCCAATTACAGAAGAATACCCTACTTCACCAACCAATCCATATGGGGAAACAAAACTAGCTATGGAGAAAATGATGAAGTGGGCAGAAAAAGCCTATGGAATGAAATACGTTAGTTTACGGTATTTCAATGTCGCTGGTGCTTATGAAACAGGGGAAATTGGCGAAGATCATCATCCAGAAACACATTTGATTCCTCTTGTTCTTGAGGTTGCTCTGGGAAAACGTGAAAAAATCAGTGTCTTTGGAAATGATTATCCAACGCCTGATGGAACGTGCATACGTGATTATATTCATGTTTCGGATTTGATTGATGCGCATATATTGGCAGCCAACTCGTTATTGATTGGCAAAGACAGCCAAATTTATAATTTAGGTAGTCAAGAAGGATATTCTGTTTTAGAGATCATTCAAGCTGCAATCGAAGTAACAAAAATAGACTTGCCGTTCCAAATTGTTCCAAGAAGGCCAGGAGATCCAGCAAAACTTGTTGCTTCTTCTGCAAAAATAAAAAAAGAGCTTGGGTGGGAACCAAAGCACTCGATTCAAGATATCATTGCTCATGCTTGGAATTGGCATAAACATCATCCAAATGGATATGAAAAAAACTGTGAGTGATCACAGTTTTTTTTGAACCAATTCTGCAAATTTATCAAAGATCATTTGACTTTCTTTTTCATCTATTAATACTTCTGGATGCCATTGTATCCCAATCATCGGCAAATGCTCATGAATAAAAGCTTCAATTGTTCCATCAGGGTGGTGAGCAATGGCTTGTAAGCCGGGGGCTAATTGTTTCACAGTTTGATGATGATAACTATTGACTAAGATTTGATCTTCAAAAGCAAGCAAATCATTCTTGATTGTCTTGACTTCATGGTTATGTTTTACATTGCGATGATCGTCTCCAACATGTTGGAATAAAGAACCACCCAAAAACACATTGATGGCTTGGTGGCCACGGCAAATGCCAAGAACTGGTAATTTATGTTGTCTTGCATAGGCAACCACTTTTTGGTCAACTTCATCTAGCCCTGGGATACAGTTTTTGGATTCTCCATCATTGTTTTCATCATAGTATTTTGGGTCAATGTCAGAGCCCCCAGTGATTAAGAAACCATCGCATAGAGCCAATATTGCTTCTAAATTAGGATTGTCCATGGTTAACATAATGGTATTCAATTGCCTCTCATGAAGGGGCTTTACATATCTTGTATTTACAAATTGTTTTTGCACTCCGTCTTCTACTAGAATACGTGGTGTAACACCGATTAATTTCATAATTTCCTCACTTTCAGTTGCTTTGATTTTACAATATTTCTTGTGAAAAAGCAACAAATAATGCTTTTCTTGGGTAACTATGTTATAATTTAGCGGGTGATAAAAATGGATACACAAAAAGAATTATTTCGTATTGGATTTGGTCCTTCTAGCTCGCATACTATGGGGCCGCAAAAAGCTGCACAAATATTTAAAGATAGATTTTCTGATGCAAATCGGTTTGTTGTTGACCTTTATGGTGCTTTGGCATTAACTGGAAAAGGCCATTTAACTGATTTCATCATCAAGCGAATGCTTGGAGAAGATATCACAGAAGTTCGTTTTATGGGAGAGCTCTTTTATGAATATCATCCAAATGGAATGAAATTTTATGCATACAAAAATGAAGATCTACTAGGTGATTGGTTGGTTTTTTCTGTTGGTGGGGGAGCTTTAAAAGAATTTAATGAAGATCGTGATTTTCATGAAAATCATTTTTATCGTTTCAAAACCATGAAAGAAATATTACAATATTTAAAAACAAACAACTTAACTTTTCTTGATTATGTCCTTGAATCTGAGCCAAATGACATTTTAGTTTGGGCTGAGCATGTGATTGATGTTATGTTTGCCAGCATAGAACGAGGTCTTCATACTCGGCAAATATTACCTGGGCCATTAAAAGTAAGGCGTAGGGCAGCTGGGATTTATGAACAATATTTACAAACACATGATTTTAATGCTTTGGTGTTTGCTTCTACATTGGCAGTATCAGAAGAAAATGCTGGTGGAGGATTAATTGTAACTGCACCAACTTGTGGTTCCAGCGGAGTGCTTCCTGGAGTACTTTATTCTTATCATGTTGCGGAAAATATTGATAAGCAACAATTAGCAAAAGCACTATTAGTAGGTGGCGTTTTTGGAAATTTAGTCAAAGAAAATGCCTCAATTAGTGGAGCTGAAGTCGGTTGTCAAGGGGAAATAGGTACTGCTTGTTGTATGGCTGCTGCTGCTTTGTGCTACTTACATGGTGGAACCAACACACAAATTGAATATGCTGCTGAAATTGCTTTAGAACATCATTTAGGTATGACTTGTGACCCGGTTCTTGGCTATGTTCAAATTCCTTGTATTGAGCGTAATGCTTTATCAGCAAAACGAGCCATTGATGCTGCAAGTTATGCTCTACTAACTGACGGAAAGCATTTTGTTGATTTTGATAGTGTTGTTATTTCTTTAAAAGAAACAGGAAAAGATTTAAATGCGATTTATCGAGAAACTTCACTTGGAGGTTTAGCAAAGGTGAAATTTGAAAATGAATAATTGGGATCATTCAACATTATCCTTAATCAATTCGATTTTAGCTTATTATAAAGTGAAAACTCATCATAAAAGTTTAGATGTGCTCGACAATTTTTTTGCAAAAAAACCGCAAAATGTCGTACTACTCGTTTTAGATGGATTGGGAAATCAAATCCTAAATCACTTTGAGCCAGATGGATTTTTACGGCATCATCAAGTTGATACACTAAATGCGGTATTTCCGCCAACAACAGTAGCTGCGATTAATACCCTTGAGTCAGGCCTATCGCCAAAAGAACATGGTTGGCTTGGATGGAGTTTGTATTTCAAGGAATTCAATCGTTTTATTGATATCTTTCCTTATCAAGATTCCATGACTTTTGAAAAACTACCCTTAAGTGAAAAAGATGGAAAACATCTTTTAAAATACAAAGATGTTTATACGCAAATTAAAACAAGAAGTCAAACGAAAAGTTATGTCGTTCATCCACAAAGTATCAAAAAAGAAGGAGAAAATTTTACTTCTGTTTATAGTCAAAACTTTGAAGAAACAATAAAGATTGTTAGGGAATTGTGCAAAGATGAGGAACCCAAATACATTTATGCGTACTCTTCAGAACCTGATTCATCACTCCATGTGCTTGGGACTAAGAGCATTGAAGTAGGCAATTTAATTGCAGAGATGGAATATGTTATCAAACATTACTTAAGTGATCTTAAGGATACACTAGTTATTATTACAGCTGATCATGGATTAATTGACATTGATGAGCATGTTGACATCAGCAGCATAAAGGAATTGAATGATTGCTTGCTTATGCCTTGTTTTATGGAACCTAGGTGTACTAGTTATTTTGTGAAAGAAGACAAGAAAGTTTTATTCAAAGAACTTTTTTTACAACACTTTGAAAATGATTTTATGTTTTTTTCTAAAGATGAAGTGAGAAAGAATTCATTATTTGGATTTGGGAAAGAACATAAAAAGTGGAATGATTTTGTTGGTGATTTCATTAGTGTTGCGAAAGGAAAGAAAACGATCATTTATCGCAACAAAGAAAAACCAAGTTATTCCTTTAAAGCGCATCATGCCGGAATGACCGATGAAGAAATGCTTGTTCCTTTGATTGTCATATCTAATTAAAAAGTACACTTTCGTGTACTTTTTTTATAATTTAGGATTTATTTTTAAGGCTTGTGTTATTTTATCTTTAATTTTATCGGCAATTGCAGTTGGAACATAATCTTTGATGTCACTTCCAAACATGACCAATTCCTTGATAGAAGAAGAAGATAAGAAAAGGTTGTTTGCTGAAGGAAAAAGCACAAAAGTATCAATGTTTTGATCAATGGAACGATTAAATTGAAACAAAGTGATTTCGTTTTGATAATCAAGGAAATTACGCAATCCTCTGATTATTACTTTTGCATTTTTTTCTTTCGCATAATTCAAAACGAGTTGTTTGCTTGCTTCAACTTCAACATTGGCAATATGTTTTGTTGCAATTTTTAATAACTCGACTCTTTCTTCTCCTGAAAACATATATGTTTTATAGGGATTTAAGGAAACAAGTACATAAACTTTATCAAAAGTTTTTGCAACACGTTCAATAATATCTAAATGGCCATTGGAAACTGGATCAAAAGATCCTGGGTATACTGCAATCTTCATAAACACCTCACAATTTATTATAATGCAAACCGATTTCGAATGCAATTGTTTTCTCTTTCCCTTTGACAAAATCCCCTATTTATTGTATGATATAATAAATAAAAAGAAATAAAAGGAGCAAAAAATGTCCGCAAAAGCGATCATTTCTGAAGCCGTTTCCAAAAAATACGGTACTATTATTTTACTTGGCATAACGATTTTGTTGGCGACTGTCGCCAAAATTGCTATGGCTTTTATTGTGCAAATTCTGATTGATCGAATATTGCCTGTTGCTCCTGTTGATAATCCTCCACTTGGAATGTGGGTTGGTCTATTTGTGCTAGCAATGATTTCTAGTTTGTTGCTTGACGTTGCCAGCCAATTTCAAGCGGTAAAGCTTGGAACGTTTGTAACATCATCCTTAAGTAAAACCATTTATTCACAAACATTACGCGCTGATTATAGTGACATCAGCAAATTATCCATTGAAGAGTTGGCTCTTGCCACAACAAAAGATAGTGAGACCATTGGCAATCAATTTATAGGTAAAAATTGGGTTGTATTTTGGAAACAAATCCTGGTATTAACGATTTTATTTGCTTCAATGATGTTCATTGTTCCTTTATGGGGTTTGATTGCTTTCATTGTTTTGCCACTATTTTATATGTCAATGCATAGCTTAAAGAAATTCATTACAAAAATTGATCAAGAAACATTTGAAGAAATGAATAAGGTTAAAGCAAAAGCCACAGATAGTTATGCAAAAATTAGAGGACTGAAGCTAGTAAACGGGATTGTTGCTGAAGAAGAACATTTCGAAGAACAATTAAATGTCTTAATGAAAAAGCATCGATTCTTAGATTTCATAAAAAGATTGTATGATAACCAATTAACGCATTTATTTATTGGAGTCATAGCTGCAATTCTTTTTGGAATTGGTGGCTTTCTTTCGATTCAAAATCAAATGCAAGCTACCATTGGGAAACTCATCATTTTTGTTTTGCTTATTCCTTTTGTATACTATTCTTTTAAAACCCTTATGAACACAAGCATTCATCCAAGAATAATCGAAAAAGAATTGAAAACGATTGAAACTATTTTATCGATTAAAAGTGAAATCAAATCAGAACCTATCTCACAATTGGATGATGTCATATCACTTAAATTTCAAAATGTAACTTATTATGGCGATGCAACGGAGTCTTCGCTGGAACAAATTTCCTTTGAGTTGAAACGTGGGGAAAAGTTAGGCGTTTTATCATATGATCGAGAAAACAGACGCACTCTTTTTGAATTATTTACGAAGTTAATTCGCCCAAGAGATGGAGTTGTCTCGATAAATAATTGTGATATCAATAAACTGAATACCTTTTATTTGCGAGATTTGATTACTTCTGTTTCTTCGGATTTGTATTTATTCCCTGACACCATTGAAAAGAATATTACCTACCCTTTGGCTTTTGATGAATACAAATACAATGATGCTTTAAACAAAAGCGGTTTAAAAGAGTTAATTACGAAATTTGATTTGAAAGATCAAACCATTGTGAATGATTCTACTGAGTTTACAAAGTCATTTCAACAACGATTACGCTTAGCCAATGCGTTTTATAAGGATTCGAAAATATTTGTTTTAAATGATGCAACCCTACATTTAGATGTTCGTAGTGAAGAAACAATCATGAAAGAGATCAATAAATTGAAAAATAAGATTGCTATCATTATGTCTGACAAAGCTTACAATGTTTTAAGTTGCGATAAAGTTATGATATTAATGAACGGTCAAATGATTGAATACGGAAAATTACAAGATTTGTTACAAAATAAAGATTCTGAATTTAATAAAATGATAAAGAAAGTCAAAACCACGAGAAATGTAAAAGTGTCATAAGACACTTTTTTACAAGAAGAGGAAAAATATGGAAAATAACATGAAACAAAAGCGAGTTCGTACACGATTTGCACCAAGCCCAACAGGTTTTATGCATGTGGGGAATTTACGCTCCGCTTTGTATGCTTTTTTGTTTGCCCGCCAAAATCAAGGTGATTTTATATTAAGAATAGAAGATACGGATTTAGAACGCTTTGTTTTTGGTGCTGTTGATGTGATTTATAGTACATTAAAACAAGCGGGAATTAGCTTTGATGAAGGCCCAAATGAAGGTGGACCCTGTGGTCCTTATGTGCAATCGCAAAGAAAAGATATTTATTTAGAATATGCGAAAAAATTAATTGAAACAAAAGATGCGTACTATTGTTTTTGTACAAAAGACCGTTTAGATCATTTGAAAGATTCTATGGGAGTTGCTCGTTATGATAAGCATTGTCTTCACTTAACGAAAGAAGAAGTCGAAGCAAAACTGGCGAATAACGAAAAGTATGTGATCCGACAAAACATGCCAACAACAGGAGTTAGTTCTTTTGAAGATTTGGTTTTTGGTCATATTGAAATCGAAAATCGTGAATTAGAAGATCATGTTTTATTGAAATCTGATGGAATGCCTACATACAATTTTGCCAATGTCGTTGATGATCATTTAATGGGGATCACACATGTGATTCGTGGAAATGAATATTTGAGTAGCACTCCAAAGTATAATTTGTTATATCAAGCTTTTGGTTGGGAAATTCCTGAATATATGCACTTAACTCCCATTATGAAAGATGAAACAAGAAAATTGAGTAAACGTCACGGTGATGCCAACTTTGATGATTTTATCAACAAAGGTTATTTAAGTCATGCCATTGTAAACTATATTGCTTTGCTTGGATGGAGCCCAAAATCAACAGAAGAAAAATTTTCTATGGAAGAGTTAGTAGAAAAGTTTAGTGTATCTGGGTTGTCTAAGTCAAGTAGTATTTTTGATGAAAATAAAATGAGATGGTTGAATGGCGAATATATTAAAGAATTATCTTTTGAAGATTTTATGAATTATGCAAAACCTTATTTTGAAAAATCAGTGATTAAAGATCGTTATGATTATAAGAAGTTTGCTAAGTTATTACAAAGCAGAATCGAAATATTTAGTGAAATTCCCGAAAAAGTGGCTTTTATTGATCAATATGCTTGTATTCCCCAACAAATGTATGATAACAAAAAATTTAAGTTAGATTATATTGTGGCTAAAAAAGTCATCGAACAAGCAATTGCTGTTTTCAATACAATTGATTTGTGGAATGAAGAACAATTGCATGCTGCAATTGTAAAGACAAGTGAACTATTACAGATGAAAGCTGGAGCTGTTTATTCTGTATTGCGTGTTGCCTTGAGTGCTGTTATGGTGACGCCAGGAGGTTCGGTTGAAATTGCTGATATATTAGGAAAACAAGAAACATTAAGAAGATTGAACCAAAGTTTAGCTTGGTTGTCATAAAAAAGCATCTTTATGATGCTTTTTTCTTGTTTTTGGCTTAAAATATAATAAATTGTTTCACTTGCTAATTTTGGGTTTTTTTAGTATAATATATAAATATAAAGGATGTGATTATTATGATTAGTAAAGAGGTATGCCAAGAGGCATTACAACAGGCTTTAAAAACAGGTGGCGATTTTGCAGAAATTTTCTGTGAATCAACTTACAATAATGCTTATGAAATGACAAGCGGAAAAACAACTAAGATAACCAGTAATCATACATATGGTGCTTCACTAAGAATTTTACGAGGATTTCAAGAAGTGAATGGTTATACGAATAATTTAAGCCGTGAAAGTTTACTCGATTTGGCAACAAAGCTTTCTGCTACTTTTCATGATGATCCGCTGCAAATTCAAGTTCATTTGGTTGAGGCAAAAGTTAAGAATATCAATCCAATCACTAGGAAGCCATCTTCCCTTACAAATGAGGAGAAATTGAGTTATTTAAATAAAGCTTATCAAGCTTTATCTCATTACTCTTCAGAAATTACGCAAACAATTGGTAATATTCGTGATGAAGAACAAACTGTACTCATTGCTAATTCAAATGGAAGATTTTTAAAAGATTTTAGAAGTCACATTTTTATGAATTTCTCTGTTGTTGTCAGTGATGGCAAATCCACCCAAACACAAACAGAAAATATTGGTGGACATCAAGGGTATGAATTGTTTGATCAACAAGATATTGGATTGTTTGCGAAAAACATAGCTGATTCCGCAATCACCATGTTGCATGCTGATGAAATGGTTGGCGGAAAAATGACTGTTGTTGTTCACAATGGATTCGGTGGCGTGTTACTTCATGAAGCTTGTGTTCATGCTTTAGAAGCAACTACAGTTGCAAAAGGCTCATCTGTTTTCTGTAACAAATTGGAAACAAAAATTGCCACTGATATCGTAACAGCGATTGATGATGGAACCATTCCCAATGCTTGGGGATCATTAAATGTCGATGATGAAGGAGAACCAACAAAACGAAATGTTTTGATTGAAAATGGTGTTTTGAAAAGTTATTTGGTTGACTTTAGAAACAGCCGGATCATGAATCATCGCCTAACTGGAAGTAGCCGTCGCCAAAATTACCGTTTTAGCACAACTTCGAGAATGACGAATACATTTTTTGCTCCTGGTCAAAGTACTTTTGATGAGATTATCTCACAAACCAAATTTGGTTTATTTGCTAAGAAAATGGGTGGAGGAAGTGTTAATCCTTCTACAGGCGAGTTTAACTTTGCGGTAAATGAAGGATACATGATAGAAGATGGAAAAATTACCAAACCTGTTCGTGGTGCAACTTTGGTTGGTAGTGGCTCACAAGTGTTGTTAAATATCGATATGATTGCCAATAATTTATCCTTTGGTCATGGTATGTGTGGCTCAATGAGTGGTTCGATTCCAACTGATGTTGGACAACCAACGATACGAGTACAAAACATGACTGTTGGTGGAAGGGGTGGAAAACAATGAACTATCAAACATTAATCAATCAAGCAAAAGCAATGGGCTTTTCTGATTTAGAAGTGTATGTTGATCATTCGTATGCTACTAGCATCAATGTATTTCAAGGAAAAGTCGACAAAAGTGCCATTCATGATGCAAAGACGTTATCTATCAGAGGGATTTTTGACAATAAAATGGCATATCTTGCCATTGAAAACGATGAAGAAGACTTTGATTTTATCTTGAATACGTTAAAAAGCAATGCGTCTTCGCTCACATCTAATGAAGAATTTGCTATTTTTGGTGGTAGCAAAGAATATCCTAAAGTAAAACAAATTGATAGTGGTTTTGATCGCGTTTCTATGGAAGATAAAATTGCTTTGGTTTTGGGACTTGAACAAGCAGTTAGGGAATATGATTCTAGAATTGTTTTTGTTCCTCATTGTGGTTATTCTGAAGTCAAACAAACCATCGAAATTGTCAATTCATTGGGATTGAATATTAAAAAGACGAATGAATATGCCTATTTGGTGGCACAAGCAGTTGCGAAGGAAAACGAAGACACCCAATCTAGCTTTGAAGTTGAAGTGAAATTAGAATATAAAGATTTAGACATAAAGAAAATTGCTAAAAAAATTGGTGAAAAAACGCTTGCTAAATTGAATTCTTCACCAGTTGATTCCAAGAACTATCCTGTAATTTTTGAACGTGAAGCAATGGCTGATTTGTTTAGCACATTTGGTTCTTTCTTTTCCGGTGAGGCTGCGATTAAAAAATTGACACCTTTGATAAACAAAGAAGAACAAAAAATTATGAGTGAAAAAATCTCGATTATTGATGATCCACTCAAAGATGGTGCAATCAATTTGCAACCTTTTGATGATGAAGGAGTTGCTTGTTATAAGAAAGATGTTGTCAACAAAGGTGTGTTTAAAACATTGTTGCACAATTTAAAAACAGCAAAATACTTTAAAACAACAACGACTGGTAATGGCTTTAAGCCATCAGTGTCGGCATCCGTCAATGTTATGGGAACAAACCTATACATTGAAAAAGGAGAAAAAAGTTTAGAAGAAATTATTTCTGAAACAAATGAAGGAATTCTGATTACTGATTTAGCCGGCTTACATGCTGGTGCCAATCCAATTACAGGTGATTTTAGTGCCCAATCATCAGGATTCTTAATCGAAGGTGGTAAAATCGTACGCCCAGTGAATCTCATTGTTGTTTCAGGCAATTTCTTAAAAATAATGAATGAAGTTGATAGCGTAGGAAATGATTTACGCTTGTCTTATGATGGTATCGGAACACCATCTATTAAATTTAATGGGTTACAAGTTTCCGGGAAATAACCAGTAAATATCTCTTTTCCCAAAAGAGGTATTTTTTAAGAAAGGAATTATGAATAAATTTACTAGTTTAAACGTCGATGACTTTATTATAAAGGGTATCGAAAATAAAAAATTTTTGGAAATGACGGAAGTGCAAGAGCAAGTCATTCCCCTTGCCTTAGATGGGCATGACGTCATTGCTCAAGCGCCTACAGGAACAGGAAAGACCGTGTCTTTCGCAATTCCTATTTTAGAAAACCTTGATTTAGAGCAATCATCTATTCAAGCTTTGGTTCTCGCTCCAACAAGAGAACTGGCAATTCAAATTACAGAAGAAATTAGGGAAGTTGCTCTTTTCCAAAAAGCAATTAAAGTTGTTGCCGTTTATGGTGGTGAATATATTGAGAAACAAATTACGAGTTTAAAAGCGCATCCTCAAATTGTTGTTTGTACGCCTGGTAGATTGTTAGATCATATGAATCGTCGAACCATCAAACTAAAAGATGTAAAAATGGTGGTTTTAGATGAAGTAGATGAAATGCTAAACATGGGATTCAAAGAACATGTTGATGAAATTCTTTCTGAAGTTTCAGGTGAACACCAAACAATGTTCTTTTCTGCAACCATTTCAAAAGGCATAGAAGAACTTGCAAAACACTATTTGAAAACTCCAAAAATTGTTCGTGTTAGTCACAATGAATTAACCGTTCCACTCTTAGAGCATAAATATATTTTAATCAACGAAAAAGACAAGATTGAAGTCATTAGTCGTATCATTGATTTAAACGAATATAAACTTGTTATGATTTTTTGTAATACAAAAAAGATGGTGGATGAAGTATCTAGTCAATTGATGCAACGAGGATTTATGGTTGAAGCGCTTCATGGCGATATGAAACAAATGCAACGCGATCGCGTGATGCAACGTTTCCGAGATGGCTTAATTAATATTTTAGTTGCTTCCGATGTTGCTGCAAGAGGACTAGACATTGATGATGTTGATGTTGTTTTCAATTATGATGTTCCAACCGATGAAGAATATTATGTACATCGGGTGGGAAGAACCGGCAGAGCACAAAAAGAAGGTTTGGCAATTACGCTTGTAAAGAAGTCGGAAATGCATACATTAAGAGGAATCATTGCTTATTCAAAAGCTGTGATTACTGCAATGGATATTCCCACTTTAGAAAAAGTAATGAAAGCCAGAATCAATCGGATTTTACAAAAAGCGATTGCAAGTTATCGTTCTATTAGTGAAAGCAATCATGTGAAATACCAAAATTTAATCAACAAAATTATTTTAGACTATCCTGAAGAAGGTGTTTCTGCGGAAGAGTTAATTTATGGATTAATTATGCTTGAACTAAATAATTTAGAAAATAGTCAAGATGTCAATCAAGTGAAAGAAGAGCCTTATAAAGAAGAACGCCGAAGAAGCAAAAAAGCATCACCAAATGATGTGAGGGTCTTTTTAGGTCTTGGTAAAAAAGATAATTATCGTCCTCAAACCTTGATTCAAATGCTTTCAGAAGCAACAGGGATTGAATCCAATCAACTAAATAATTTAGAAATGTATGATAATTTCTCATTCTTAGAAGTTCCTAAGAATAAGAGTGATGATTTCATTAGAAACCTAGGCGCAATGCAACAAAAAGGTCGAAAGATATTAGTTGAGCTTGCGAAAGGAAATTCAAAAACAAAAGAAAAGAGCCAAGAAAAATACTCTGTTCGATCAAACGAGCATTTTTCTGATCGTAGAAAGAAAAAATAAATATTAAGGGGTGAAGATAATGAAAAGATTGTTTACTTCTGAATCAGTTACAGAAGGGCATCCAGATAAGGTTTGTGATCAAATTTCTGATGCTGTGTTAGATGCCATTTTAAAAGATGATGCTCATGCGAAAGTTGCTTGTGAAACAATTGCAACAACTGGATTGGTTTTGGTTATGGGCGAAATTACAACAACAACTTATGTTGACATTCAAAAAATAGTTCGTGATACGGTGTTATCGATTGGATATGATCGTGGCAAAATTGGCTTTGATGCAGAAAACTTAGCAGTTTTGGTTTGTGTCAATGAACAATCACCCGACATTGCCAATGCGGTTCGTGATGGCGAAGGTGCAGGTGACCAGGGTTTGATGTTTGGTTTTGCTTGCAATGAAACAGAAGAACTCATGCCATTACCAATTAGCTTGGCACACAAATTAGCCAAACGTCTGGCTTTTGTGAGAAAATCGCAGATGGTTGATTTCTTACGTCCTGATGGGAAAACACAAGTGACAGTGGAATACGATGATAATCGCATTGTAAGGATTGATAGTATTGTTGTTTCCACACAACACAATGATCAAGTATCCCTTGAAACTTTGCAACAATTTATCAAAGAACAAGTAATATTGCCAATCGTTCCAAACGAATTATTAGATGAAAATACCAAGTATTTAATCAATCCATCAGGAAGATTTGTCATTGGTGGACCAAAAGGGGATTCGGGATTAACAGGACGCAAAATCATTGTTGATACTTATGGTGGGTATGCTCATCATGGTGGCGGTGCATTTAGTGGAAAAGATGCGACAAAAGTTGATAGAAGTGCTTCTTATATGGCAAGATATGTTGCGAAAAACTTAGTTGCCGCAAATGTTGCTGAAAAACTAGAAATTGGACTTAGTTATGCGATTGGCGTCAGTGAACCAACTTCAGTTTTAGTCAATGCATTTGGGACATCTGCATTTACTGATGAAGAGATTGTTTCCGCGGTTCGTACCTTGTTTCAATTAACCCCTAAGGCAATTATTGCACAATTGGATTTACGAAGGCCTATTTATCAGCAAGTTGCTGCTTATGGACATTTTGGGCGACCTGAGCTTGATTTGCCTTGGGAAAAACTTGATCGAATCAATGATATCAAAGCCTATTTTAAACTTTAACTTTTGAAAAAAAACGTCTATAAATTGACGTTTTTTTTATTTATGTTGCTTATTTTTCGCAAAATCTTGCCATTCTATGTAGAATTACAAAAAACATTGTGTTATAATAATATGTAAACATTTTCATACTGACAAAAAAACAAGTGGAGGAAAATAATATTAAGCCTGTCAGTATGCTAAGGCTTAAATTAT
>CAZYFI010000004.1:0-44309 GCA_964646985.1 uncultured Bacteroidales bacterium | reverse complement strand
TCATATAAGTTTATCTCCTGCTCCACCTGTTCTATTTAGTTTTCAAAGACCTTATGCATGACTCTTATTCAGAGCGTGGTATTATTATACTATAATACGCTTATTATTGTCAACAACTTTAATTGCTTTTTAACCCAAAACAAAACAAGATGTCTCTAACCTTAGATATTATACTACAAACCGGTTTTTATGTCAAACATTTTCGCTCTTTTTTTGCTTAAGGAAACAGGTATGAAAAAAGCGGAATCACTTCCGCCGTTTTTATGTTTACAATCATATTATTAGAATTTTTGCAATGGGTTGTAGTTAAACAAATCACTAATCGGCTTGTCATCAATAATATTCAAAACGCCTTGCCCAATAATCTTAGCTATCGATAATTGATGAATTTTGGAGATTTTTTTGTGTTCTGGAAGACAAATAGAGTTGGTTGTTAACAATTCAGTAATCTCAGAATTTTGAATGCGGCTACATGCATCACCAGATAAAATCGGATGTGTGGAAACAACATAAACTTCTTTCGCTCCTGCTTTTTTAAGCGCATTTGCAGCAACAGAAATCGTTCCTGCGGTATCAACAATATCATCAACAATAATACAATTTTTTCCTTCTACATCACCAATGATATTCATTACTTCAGCAACATTAGGACGCGGACGTCGTTTATCGATGATGGCAATTGGGGCATTAAAGTTAAGCGCAAACTTCCTTGCTCTTGTTGTCCCTCCGTGGTCAGGAGAAACCACAACAATATCTTCAAGTTGTTTTTCTTTGATATAACGCACCATAATCGGCGCGGATTCAAAGTTATCGATTGGGATATTAAAGAATCCTTGAATTTGTCCAGCATGCAAGTCCATGCATAAAACTCTAGTTGCTCCAGCAACCGTTAATAAGTCAGCCATCAATTTTGCTGAAATTGGTTGACGAGACAACGCTTTACGATCTTGCCTTGAATATCCGTAATAAGGCATGATGATGTTAATGGTTCTTGCTGAAGCTCTCTTTAAAGCATCGATCATAATTAACAATTCCATGTAATGTTCATTCACTGGTTCTGATGTTGATTGAAGCACAAAGACATTATGTCCACGAACGGTTTCCGCAATATTAATGTTAACTTCACCATCAGCAAAGCGCGATAAGGTACATTCAGCCAAAGGGATGTTAATGTACTCTGCAATTTCCTTTGCCAATCCGGGATTAGAGTTTAATGTGAAAAACTTGATTTTCTTTCCATGAATTTCCGCCATTCAATCCTCCTTTGATTTCCTCTTCATTATACAACCTTAACCAAAACTTTACAACTTATAATCGAGTAAAAACGGTTACGAGTGATTGTTGTGCGTATATGTCCCTAATACCACTTTATTTTTTTCAACATTAACATAAGGTCCAATTTTAGAATTCATCTTAATGTGCGAATCTTTTACCTTTGAATACTTCACCACAGCGCCCTCATCAATAATAGAGTTTTTAATTTCCGTATAAGGTCCAATCAATGCGTTTTTTTCGATGATTGAGTTTTGAATAATGATAGATCCTGGCATAATGACGGCACCAGGTTTGCATTTGACATCTACACCAATAATGACTGTTTGTGGAGAATGAATGCTAACTCCATTTTGCAAGTGCCGGCGATTGATTCTCTCAATTAATTCATTTTCCATTTGCATGAGTTGAACTTTATCATTCACGCCACTAATTTCACGGTAATTATTCGTTTTGTGGGCACGAACGCTTAAGCCATTTTCTCTAAACACCTTTACAATATCGGTTAAATAATATTCTTTTTGATTGTTGTTGTTCTTTATATCGTGTAAATAACGGAACAACTTTTGATTGTCAGCAACATAAATAGAAGAGTTGATTTCCGTAATATTTTTCTCTATTTCGCCACAATCTTTTTCTTCTACAATTCCCGTGATTTCGTCGTTTTCATCACGTATCACACGTCCATAGCCATATGGCGTTGGATGCTCTGTTGTTAAAACGGTCAAATCAGCACCACTTTGCAAATGAAAGCCAATCAAAGAAGCATAGGTGTCTTTGGAAACCAAAGGCATATCCCCAATGGCAATGATGGTTAATCCTTCTTCATCTTTTAAAAACGGTTCTGCCATTAACACTGCGTGAGCCGTTCCTAGTTGTTCTTCTTGGAGAGCATATTGACTCCTTGACCCTAAAATTCTTTCAATGGTTTCGTGGCGATATCCAACAACAGTAATAATGTCTTGAATTTTCGCTCCTCTTAAACTATCCACCACATATTCAACCATTGTCTTATCAATGATATAATGTGCACATTTTGGTTCTTCTGATTGCATTCTTGTGCCTTTTCCGGCAGCCAAAACGATTCCAAATATTTTCATAAACATCCCCCTATTGTTTGTTGTATTCATCAAGAACAGCGTTAACGATTGTATTACGCATTTCTGATGTGACTGGATGAGCAATGTCCTTAAAAACCCCATTTTTTTTCACGGCCGGCATCACAACAAATAATCCTGTTTCGCCTTCAATGATCTTTAACCCATGTACCATAAAAGCATCATCAAACGTAATGGTGGCGGTTGCGCGCAACTTATCTTTCCCTTCAATTTTGTAGACTTTAACCCCAGTAACATTCATAAATTTAATCCTTTCTTCTAATTAATTTTAATGTTTAAGTAAGTTGTTGCGAAATCACGACTTTTATGCTGTCCTTTTTTCCAACATCCAAAGGAACGTTCCATAAAAACGAAGTATTGAAATAATACGTGTTTGAATTTGGTTCTTTCCCAATTCCTAAAAGATTTTGCTTGTGGAAGGTTGTTTCCGTCAACCTCCTTGTCACAGCAAATTCTAGATTTTCCATTTTAGAATTTTCACCTTTTACAATCGACTTATCGAAACAACTTAATGGTCGATTATTAAAAATATCATTAAAAATTAAAACTGAGCTCTGTGTTTTATTGTATATTTTTTTGATTGTGGCCTCATCATAACGTCCAGACTTTTTCAAATGATAATATGAAATTTCACCGTTCAGCATCTTCTGAAACCCTTGGTTTCCGCGATAACTTTTATCATCTTCATCAAGCAAATGTATTCCTAAAATGTGTGGTAGCGAACTTGTTAAGAATAAAACCTTAATTAATTCGCCTTCTTTATCAATGTTAATGGCTTTGTTGTGAAAGTATTTTTGGAAATAACGTGCAATGTCAACAAAGTCATATTGTTTGAATAGACTACCACCGCTATGCAAATAAAGAATCCCTTCTAAATCCGCAGCCATTGGCACAATTGGTCTTGTATCATTTCTACGATTGCTACTTTTAGGCTTTATTCTTCTTCCTTCGTGTATATGTTCTCCATTTTCAAAAGGACTTCCTTCGATATAGCTTTCTTCAGGAAAAACTAAAAGTTCTTCCTTAATCATACTCGCTTTTTCGTTTTCTTGCAAATATGTTTCAATCGAGAGGTTTTTGTTCTCTTCGCTTGGTGCTTCTTCTAAAATCTCGCTCTTAAGAGGTTGGTGTTTTACACTACTAAATAAACTAGTGATAAACGCATTTTGCAAATTGAATTTCACCGACAGATTTCGCATAATTGCTTGAGCTTGTTGTTGATAACGACACAAAATGATTAGTTTTGGGCCTTCGTGGGATAGTAAAAACCCACTGGCTCCCAAGCGCATGCTTAACTCTTTTGCTCGTTCAATAATTGGAAATCTTCGATATTCTTGAATGCTTCTTTTTTCGAAGCGACTCACTCCATCATAGATGTTATCTGCCATTTGATAGAAATTTTGTTCATTTATGGCAACCAAAATGGCATCTAGTTGCGGGCATTGCACTTCAACTTGTGGGGTGTATCTTGGCGATTGATAATTTTTTAATTCTAAAGATGAAACCAATACATACCCAAATATGGCGTCCTTTAAAACAGTATATTCATCACTTTTAGAGTCATATTCAAATGTTAAACGCAAACTGTATGCTTTTATCTTTTTAGGAAAAAGTAAAAATGCTTGTTCAGTATCAACCCCAAAGTCACCTATATTGGCAATGATACTTGCTAGGTAGTGATCGGGTTGCATTGCGCCTAATAACTCTTGATGATGTTCGTTTATGGTTATTCGAAGTCCAATGTTAAACTTTGCAACAATCAAGGCAACTTGTTTGTATAATTCATCATGTACAACAGTATCTTGATAGATAATCTCGCAAATGGGATTATTCAGCTTTTCCATTGTAATTTTATTATATTCATTGATTGGCGCGGCAATCATGCGATAATGGTCCAATATTCTATGATAACCAAGTAATATAAAGGCGTTTGCTTTTAACTCTTTTGTCTGTAAAACCTTTGTTTTATGTGGTGCTTGTGTGGAAAATCCCTCTACATTGGGTTTTCTTAAAGAACGAACACTAGAAATGACTACCTGATAATTCAAGCGATTGTAAATGCTTGATATCTTTGCATATGCTTGTTTTACTTGCTTTTCATTGAAAAATACACCATATACAGTAGAACCGCTTCCTGTCATAGATGTCCCAAGGGCGCCAGCAAGCATGAGATCTTGTTTTATTTTGTTTACATTTGGTTGTTTGATATTTATTTCTAAATCATTAAACAAATTTTTAGAAATAACGTTGATATTTCCCTGCGCAATATCGCTAGCAAGTATATCAATTTTGCCGGTATTGTTTTTATGAATATGAAAATGTTGAAACACTTCCGCTGTTTGATTGCCATAAGGTGGCACAACCAGCAAAACATAAGCAAAAGGCATTTCTTCGATAAACTCTAACATCTCACCTCTGCCACTTGCTTTGGCTGTTTTATTATATATACAATAAGGAACATCACTTCCAAGCATCAAACCGATTCTTGCAAGGTCGTCTAAACTAGCGTTTAAATTCCACAACTTGTTCAAACCGCGTAATGTGGCCGCTGCATCCGCACTCCCTCCAGCCAAGCCCGCTTGTTCGAAAATGTTCTTTTTTACCGCTATTCTTACCCCTTTATCAACGCCATACTCACTTTTCAACAATTGTGCTGCTTTGTAGATGAGATTATTCTCAAGCGGAATATGGCTGAATTTATCACATTCGATTTTCACCTGTTTTGATTGAGGATTATCGGAAAACATGAGTTCATCATGAAGTTCAACAGTTGTCATAATCATCGACAAATCATGATATCCATCTTCGCGTTTTTTTACAACTTCAAGTCCTAAATTGATTTTCGCATATGCCTTTTCTACAACAACCATACATCCTCCTTTATCTTGTTTTTATATAATTTATAATCCTCCGATATAAATTGATAATTTCGTTTAATGTTAAACTTTCACTCCTTACATTCAGGTTTAATCCTTGCTCTGTTAAAGCTTGTTCGCTTTCGACTCTTGTTAATGGGTAAGCATTGATGATGTTATTAATTAATGTTTTACGCCGATTTTGAAATATGTTTTGTACAAAAGATAAAAAATGTTCCTCTTGAAAATCAAGTCCATCTAATTGATTTGGGGTTATTTGCACAATAACACTATCAACCAACGGTTGGGGAATAAAGCATTTTTTAGACACTTCAAAAACGATATTTACCTTGCTTTTAAACTGGACAAACACAGAAAAAGCGTTGTAATCTTTTGTGCTTGGTTTAGCGGCTAAGCGCATTCCCACTTCTTTTTGCATCAGCAATATAATTGTTTGAAAAACAAAATCTTGTTTCAATAGTTTGCTTACTATTGGGGTCGTAATATAATAAGGAATATTACTAATCACATACACCAAGTTGCAGTCAGAAAACCACAACAAATCATCTGTGATATCCGCCTTTAAAAAATCGCAATGTTTGATTTGCAAATTGTTGGCATAAGAAAGTTCGTTTTCTAAAACTTGAATAAACCTTTCATCAATCTCATATACCAAAACTTTCTTTGCTCTGCCAACCAAAACTTCGGTTAGTGCGCCAATTCCTGGCCCAATTTCGATAACAGCGTCTTCGCTAGTTATTTGTGAATAATCTACTGTTTTTTTTAAGATATTCTCATCGACCAAAAAGTTTTGTCCTAGTTGTTTATTGGTTCGCAAATGATACTTTTGTAATATGGCATTGGTTCTTGTTGGTGTTCCTATCATTATTTACACTATACCCTTTCTATTATTATATCATATGAAAAAATGAAATGAAAATCAATTTATTTTTCTTAAAACAAAAAAGCGACAAAGTCGCTATTTTTTGATTAAAAAGGGCATTTCAAGTACCATTCTTTTTAATTCATCAGGAATTTGAATGTGTTGTGGGCATTCTAAAACACATTTTCCACATTCAATGCACTCGGTTAAAAGGGTAGAATTTTTGAGAAACGTGTTAAATTGCCAGGAAGAATCTGCTTCATTATTATACATGCCATAGGAGTTAAACACTTTAAAATTCCCCGGAATATCAATCCCAACAGTGCAAGGCATACAATAGCGACAATTGGTGCAATCCACTTTAATCGCTTGTTCTAACTTGATTTTTACTTCATCAATTGCTTTTTGTTCTTGTTCATTTAATGGTTTAAAATGTGAGAAGGTGTCTACATTTTCTACAATCTGTGTCATTTCATTCATTCCACTTAAAATTACTTTTACACCAGGAAGACTTCCAACCCACCTAAGAGCCCAAGCAGCATTAGAGTCGGCGTTTAATTCTCGAAGTGGTTTTCCAATTTCCGAAGAGAAGGTAGCTAATTTACCGCCTTTAATGGGTTCCATCACAACCACAGGAATCTTTCTTTCTGCCAAATCATAATATCCTTTGATTCCTTGTTGAATATTGGTATCCATGTAATTTAATTGGATTTGGCAAAAATCCCAATCATACATTCCTAATATTTCTTGAAACGTTGCATAATCGTCGTGAAAAGAAAAACCAATGTTGCGAATTTTGCCTTCTTGTTTCCATTTTTTTACAATATCTATTACATTCCATTCTTTGATCAATTTGATTTTATCTTTGCTTAAAGCGTGAAGCAAATACATATCTAAATAATCTGTTTGTAAGATGGATAGTTGGCGATCAATAAACCCTAGCACTTCTTCTTTTGATTTTACCATTCCAAAAGAAAGTTTAGACGCAAGAAAAAATGATTCTCGTGGATATCTTTTTAAAGCCTTACCAACAAAAGCTTCATTTTTGCCTTCGGTATACGGCATCGCTGTGTCAAAATAATTAACCCCATGAGAATAAGCATAATCAAAAAGAGCCATCCCTTTTTCTTCATCAATTTCACCATCGATTGTTTTTAAACGCATAGCTCCAAAGCCAAGCAAAGACGTCTTTATATCACGATCATACCATTTTCTATATTCCATATCATCACCTCTTAACTCATTTTACCATATTCTACAACATAATCACAACAAAAAAGTCCAAAGCGTTTCGCTTTGGACAGTTTTTTTGTTTTATTGAGCAGGGCTTGCTGAATTTCTTGGGTTTGGAGCAGCTGTAACAAAATCAGCGGCATTATCGTTTGTATCAACCAATGTTGCACGAACGATTGCTAATGTATTGCTTGGAGCTGGCGCTGCACCCGTTCCTTCAAACAAGGTTGCTGATGAGCTTGCACCAACAAAATCTACCACGTTGTCGCCATCAACTGCAGTTGGAACCACGGTTGAGTTACACAAAGCAATCTTAAATCCGTCACCGCCCATTGCGATTAATACTTCTGGAATTGGAGCATCTGGAGTTGGAAGATCAACAGTTCCACCAGAGCCATCAGCACATTTAATCAAATAGAAACTATGGGCAGCAATTGTTCCTGATAGTGGAACAGATACGCCATATGTAAAATCAGCTTGATTTTTAAAATCACCAGTTTTTGAAGCATAGAATACCATCCATCCAGTCAAATCAATGGCTTGATCGGTTGTGTTGTATAACTCAATAAAGTCTGTTTTTAAGGTAGCTCCTGAATTTCCACCACCACCATAAGCTTGACTAATAATAACTGGTGCAGATTCTACGACAGGGATTGCTTTGGCTGTAACATTAATTTCCCAAACTTGAGAAGCTGTTCCAGCTGTATTTCCATCTAAGAACAAACTAACAGTAATTTTTACGGCTTTGTCAGCTGCAGGAGCTGTGAAAACACCAGCTGCAGTAATGGTTGCCAAATCATCTGTAGTCCAAACGTATTTTGCGCCTGGGATCGTTACTTTTGTGGTATCAGTAATAAATCCTAAGTTAGCATTTACTTCATCTGCTTCTTTTACAATTGCATCTACTTCTGTTTTTGCAATGGCAATTTTTTCAGCATCAGTTAGTGTTGCTGGAATTTCAATATCGCCTTCATTATTCATGAAAATGACATTCCATCCTGTTGCCATAAAGTAGCTATAAACCATGGCTTTTACTTTTACTTTTGTTCCTTCAACCGCCTCTAGTGGAGCCAAATTAGAATTGTGATGAACACGAATCTTTGGAGCATTGGCTTCCATTGAAGTTGCTAAGTAAACATCAGTATAGGATCCGTCAACAACTTTTTTCACATACAAATCAAATCGAACAAATTTTCCATATAATTCTTCTGCTGGAACGGCTGTTTTATAGTTGTCAACTGTGATTGTAAAATCAAAATCAGTCAATGCAACATCAACCAATGTCATTGGGTTTTCATGAGTTAATTCATCAAGTTTTACAACTTTATAATTGCCACTAACTTGACGTGTGTACTCTTTGTCGCTATTTAGGTAAACTTGTGCTTTACCAATAATACGAACAGAATCGCCAACTTTTAATCCATCTGCAGATAATTTATGGCGTACATAAATTGCTGCTTCAGCATCGGCTGCAAAATAATAACCGCTCTTATCAGCACCAATAATAATGGCATCAAACATAACATAATCAATTGCATGTCCTGTTGCTGCATCAACTGCAGTAATCACTTGTTTTACAGTTTGTTTGACAACTGCTTTAGCAGTCACAGTTAATGTCAAAGTTTCTGAAACTAGGTTTGAAGAAACAGTTGCTGTTAATGTAACGACTGTGTCAGTTGCAGGCATTGTAAATTTGCCATCATTAGCGATAACTGCTGTATTGCTTGAAGACCAAGCAACATTTGCGCCAGCAGTTGCTTTTGCAGGTAATGTTAAATCAAAAGCAAATGTTTTATTATTAAAGCTTGTTGTTAATTCCGCTTTACTATTTGCAACGATTTCTTCATCGCTTAATACTGGAGCTTCTGCATCAACAATTGTTCCAGGAACGACTAAGTTTCTCCAAATTTTGTAACTAGAATGGAATTCATAAGCTACAATAACAGCACTTACATAATCCCCAACTTTAGCTGCCAATTGTGTTTTTGCGGCAGCAGGTGTGTTGTTATAAACAAATAGTGAGCTATCTGTTAATGTGTCTTTAATAATATAATCACATGAATTTGTAGAATTGGCCACAACCATACCAGTCACTTTATACAAAGCTGTATAGTTCATTGGATCAGTTGTTGGTTTTTCAATGACTGTTTTGATTTCTTCGGCAGCAATTGCAGAATAATCATATCCTGCTGTTGGGGCAGGGGTTTTGATTGCCACTGTTGGTTCTTTAATTTGTGGCATTCCATAATAAATTTCCTTTTTGCCAGAAACGGTTACAACTGCTCCTGGTACTACACCAGCAGCGGGAGCTGTTTTGTTATAAACATATAATGTTTGCGTGCTGTCTTTTATGACAAAAGCATCAGCACCAACATAAACTACGGTTCCTTCTGCAAGAACAGGAGCGTCTTTTGCAACGGCTGCTGCTTTGATTGTAGCTAATGTCATAACACCATCGGCTGGTTTGTCTTTAGGTTTCACAAACATGTTCCAATCTCGGGTTGCAGACTGTGATTCAATTGTTACAGTTGCTTTTAAGACTGCTTCTCCCCAAGGATTGGTTTGATTTCCGCTTGCATCTTCAGTATATTCCGATCTAGTGATAACGGCCATTACTTTGCCATCCACTGTTTCAATTTTAACTGAGTTGTCAGTACATTCAACACTCCAAACAATTGGTAAATCATGTTGAATGGTGGTTGCTCTTAATTCAAACGATTCCGTTAAAGTGCTCAAATTGCCTACTGCAATCGATGCTAAACCTTCTTGTATTTTTTGAGCATTTTCTTCTTTTTCATCGTTACATGCAAATAATGAAACGCTCAACAATAATGCAAACAATAGCGTTGCTATTCTCTTTACATTATGCTTAAGAAAAGTCATAAGTATTTCCTCCTATTTAAAAAACTTATTTTTAATTTTGATTACTTAGTTTTGATTTTCGCTTAAAACGAAATCATTCATGGTTTGTTCTGTTAAATTACCAAGTTTTAATTGATAAAATACAGCATTATTTTCATACGCATTCACATACTTACTTACTCCACCGATTACATCATATCGTGAACCAATTTGTGCAAAAGTTTGTGGAAGCTTAGGTGATACATCTGCATCAACGCGAACCATTAATTCTGATCCATTGCGCATAGTTCCATAAATGGTATATGCTCCTGAATCAGCTTCTTTGCCAATTCTTGTTACTTTAAATCCCTCAACAGCAACAACAAACCCTTCATAATCTTTTAAGTTCGTTACTTCACTGCCAATTTCGGCAATCGTATACTCGCTTGTTTTTGAAACTGTACGAAGACTCTTTGGATTCACCAATTGTGCACCATATGTTTCATCATCTGAAGCTTGACATTCAAATGAAATGATGTATCCCGGTAAATAATTTCCTAAACCAGCAACAAAGGAATGATAGAGGAAGATTCCTGCTTTTGAGGAAACACCAGTATCTTCATTTAGTGTTGGTTCTAAGTCTTCAACAAACAAACTATTTCCAATCATACGAACAACGCGAACAGACATTTTTAGTCTTGAACCTGTAGAATAACTTGAATAATTGTTCCTAAGTTCGGCAATCGTAATTTCATTTACCGTTGTAGAGTAAACAAAATCAGGATCCGATTCGCCAAATACTCGCAAATCTGTGTCATAGGCTTTTAAAAACGCTTCGCTAAAAGTTTCGCCATATTTTGTATTAGGATCACCAGTAAAATATGAAAAACATTGTTCAACAATTTCTAAATTCAAAAGACGTAAGTCAGCTCCTACTTGTGGGCGATACCAAACATACCCTAAGTAACGGCCGCCTGTCGAATCAAGTTGTGCCGCTTTTTCTAGTTCTTCTGATTCTAATACAATTTCTGCAGCATTTTGCAATTTGATTTTTGTGTATGAACTTGCCTTTTTACCCCACGGTGCAATAATACCTGTAGATTCAGGAGTATTAATATTAAGAAAACGAATTTTAATGGTTTCACCATCATCATTTAAAAAATGTGCTGTATCGCCATCAACCACTCTTAACAAAGTAACATTACCAATTCCTTGAGTAAGAAAGTCTTTTGTTTGGTAATTGATTGACATTTTTAAGCTATCTGTATATGTGGTCGTTAAGTCTTCTACGGTGATGATATCATCATCGTCGTCATCGGGTTCTTTTTCACACCCAACAATTCCAAAACTTAGCAACACCAAAACAAACACCAACAGCCATTTTGATAACATATTTTTATTCATGTTTCACCGAAATTAATTAGTTGCTTGGTTCAACGTATGGTTTTAATGTGTTATACGCTTGGGTGATTCTTGCTTCTATGGATTCGTTATTCACAATAATGCTATTAAAGATTGCTCCTGCTTCTGCACGAATGGCTGCTGAACCAACGAATGCATCGTCAACAAAGAAAATGTATTGTTGTTCAATATAATCGTTTAGGGCAACATTCGCTGCTTTTGAATAATGAACTTTGTCATCAGTTGGATTTGTTAAGTATTCTGCATAAGCAGTTGTTTCATAAGCAGATTTGCGAACTGGTAAGTATCCACCTGTTGCCATAGCAAACTGTGCTGTTTTTTCTGGTTCCATTAAGAACTTAATAAATAACCAAGAAGCTAATTTTTCTTCATCTGTGTTTTGGTTAAGCATCGCAATATTGGTTCCTTGTTGAATAACAAACTTTTTGTCTGCTGCATAGTAAGGAATTGGAGCAACACCAAGCTCATATGTAAAGGCTGAAGTGGTATCGGCGTTGTAACCAACACCAGCGCTTGACCCAACTGTCATAACACTTTGGATTAATTTAAAGGCATCAGACATATAATCCAAACCATAGTTAGCAGATGTTCCAAAAACACCATCTTCTTTTAATCCCTTGAAATAAGTTAATGCATCTTTTGCAAGTTGATTATTAAAGCGAACATAGCCATGTTCTACATCAACTCTTTCTGTATAAGCCGCACCAAATTGGCGAGTTAATGTAATAAAGCCATTGTCTGCTGAATCATATCCTAGTGGGATAAATTTATTTGCAGTAATATAATCAGATAATTTTAAATAAGTTTTCACTTGTGTTGTTGGATCTATTGATTGTACAAAAATATCATCAGCTTCTTTATTAGTCACTCTTGTGATAATGTCAGCTCCAACTGTTTCTAATTCTTGCCATGTTTTTGGAATCTTAGTTTCCCATGTTTCTCCATATAATCCTTCAAAGAAAGTCTTGTTATAAACCATGACTTCGGTTGATTTGTTAAATGGAAGTCCATATAATTGTTCAGGTTCTTGATCGTTATAACCGCGATTTTCCTTAAGGTAAGTCTCTAAAAAGTCGGCCATTTGTGTTTCTGTATATCCAACTTCTTTATCTTCAACAAAAGGAGAAAGATTGACTAATGCACCTGCTGAATAATATTCTGCAAAGTGATCAGGATAGCCAATTACCAAATCTGGGGCTTGTTTTGAGTTGATATCAATCATCGTTGTTGAACGGATTGTATCATAAGAACCAGACAATGCTGAAACATCAACAGTAATTTTTGGATAAAGTGTTTTAAATTCTGTTACCAAATCAGCTAGTGCTGTTGAAATAACGCCAGAACGTACAACAAACTTGATTGTGATCTCTTTATCTGCGATATCTTCAACAGATAAAACTGTGTATCCTCCATCATTTCTTGTATTTTGTTGGCATCCAACAAACAGAAAGACGCTAAAGAGAAGCACCAATAAAATTAAACTTTTTTTCATTTTTGTTTCCTTTCTTTTTAATATAACTTAGTATTTGCTTTGCAAATACTGTGTTATCTTAACCTTTAATACCGCTACGAGAAACCCCGCGCATAATGTGCTTTTTAAACACAAAGAAGACAATCAGAAGCGGAACCGTAACCAGGGTTGACGCTGCCATTTGTAAGTTCAAAATCGAGTTTGGTCCTGTTGATTCAACAGCACCAGCCAAGCCGACAATTAATCCGTTACTTACCAATAAATGCGATCTGTTTACCGCATTCGTTACAAACGAAGGCCAAATATACGCATTCCATGTGCCAATCATACTTAAAATAATGATAGTTGTTAAAGTAGCTCTTGCCATAGGAATCATCACGCGCAATAAATATTTAAAATCAGAGGTCCCATCTACTTTTGCTGCCAAATAAAGCTCATTTGGTATTTGTTTAAACGTTTGTCTTAAGAAGAATGTATAGAAAACGCTCGTTATAAATGGAAGCACTAAGGCTAAATAATTTTGCAAATGACTATCGGATCTTACCCATCCCCATTGTGCAATTGTCATATAATTTGTAATTACAAATACTTCTCCTGGAATCATCATGGTTGCAAGCATGATGGAGAACAATAAGTCGCGGCCTTTAAAACTCAATCGAGAAAATGCAAATGCCGCTAAAACAACGGTAAATATCATTCCTGTTGTAGTTAACGCACCAACAACGATTGTATTTAAGAACATCCAACCAAACGGCATCGGTTGGAATGACCATTCACTACCAACACCGCTTGTGTTTTTAATTCCTAAAAACAATTTTGAGTAATTTTCCCAAGCCCAATCCCACGGCCAAGCCGTTTTTCCTGAAGATAAGTTTTGCGGAAGCAAGGTAAGTTTGGGAGAAATAATTTCCCATGTTCCTTTTACTGAACTAATTAACATCCAGTAAAAAGGAATAATAATAAATAATGCCATTAAAATTAAGAATCCATATTGGAATACATTCCCAAATGCGCGCTTAATTTTAAAAGTACGTAAGGCTTCTTTGTCTAAATATAATTCATTGTCCATCGCAAGCCTCCTAATAATGTACGCGTTTTTTACTTACACGGAATTGAACCAAAGTAATAAGTAAAATAATCGCGAAGAGGATTAATGAGCCCGCTGAACCAACACCAAATGGTGTTCCACTTGCCCACATTTTATCATAAATATAACCTACCAAAGTAATCATCATTTTTTCTTTTCCTGCAGGGCCATATTCCCCTGTACCAAAAATGGCAATGACAGAAGAATAAGCTTTAAACGCGCCAATGAATGATGTAATGGTGATATATAAAATCATTGGTGATAATAAAGGCACTGTAATTCTGCGAAATACACGCCACCTTGGAGTAGAATCGATTTGCGCTGCTTGGTAGTATTGTTTGTCAATGCTTTGCATACCTGACAAGAAAACAATAATTTTAAAAGCCAAACCATTCCAAACGGTATAGACCATCAATACAACCATTGCTCGCCACCAAGACGCACCTTGATTGATCCACGATAACCCGATTGTACCAAACAATTTATTGATTAGTCCATATTCATAATGGAATACAGAACCAAATACCAACCCTAAAGCAATGGTATTCGTCACATAAGGAAGGAAAAACACAGTTTGGAAAAACCCTTGCAGTTTTTTGGTTGCGTTTAAGCCAACAGCAATAGACAATCCAATAATAACTGTTAAAGGTACAGAGATAAACACCATAACGCTTGTGTTTTTCAAAGCGACCCAGAAATCATGTTCATAAAAAACTTGTACAAAGTTTTTAAAGCCGATGCCATTATAAGTTCCCCCGCCAATAACTCTTGCGTAGGTATGGCTGATCATTCCTCCAAAAGAATAATCTTCTAAAAAAGCCATGATTAAGGAATTTATAATTGGCCAAAAAGTAAATAGAGCCATTAAGAGCATCGTTGGTGCAAGCACCAAGGCTGCCTTAAGTCCATCCTTCTTAAATTCCAACATTATTTGTACCTCTCTCCGGTTTCTTTATTGAAAACAAATAATTTGGAAAAGTTAAGATTAATCACTTGATCAATTTCTAAATCTTTACTGCTTGGAATGATAACTCGAACAGAGGTTTCTGAATGAAGCAATTTACAAATAATCATGGTGTCGCGACCAATATGTTCAATCAAATCAATCTCAGCTTTGATTTTGCCGTTGGCTGC
This sequence comes from uncultured Bacteroidales bacterium, assembly GCA_964646985.1. Classification (GTDB taxonomy): domain Bacteria; phylum Bacillota_I; class Bacilli_A; order ML615J-28; family CAG-698; genus UBA2253. The sequence continues at coordinate 28,993 of CAZYFI010000004.1, read as the reverse complement.
TGTTTTGAAAAATTCGGGACGAACGCCAACAAAGACTTCTTGATTAGGGAATTCATATCCTTTTTCTAATACCGTTCCATCGCTTAGCAACAATTGACCTTCTTTTATTTCAGCTGGAATAATATTAATGGGTGGATTTCCTAAGAACTTCGCAACAAACATGTTTGCTGGTTCATCATAAACCGCTTGTGGGTGGTTCATTTGTTGTTTGACTCCATAATTCATAACGACGATTTCATCAGAAATACTCATTGCTTCTTCTTGATCGTGTGTTACAAAAATAGTAGTAATTCCTGTTTCTCTTTGAATTCGTTTGATTTCTTCTCTCGTTTGCAAACGAAGTCTGGCATCAAGATTAGAGAGTGGTTCGTCTAAAAGCAATACTCTAGGTTTTTTTACAAGAGCTCTAGCAATGGCAACACGTTGTTGTTGTCCGCCGCTTAATTGATTTGGTTTTCGGTCCATCAAATCGCCAATGTGCACTAGTTCTGCCATTTCTTGGGCCAAACGCATTGCTTCTTCTTTGGGAACTTTTAAATTTTCAAGTGGAAACATAATGTTTTGGCGAACAGTAAAATGAGGATATAGTGCGTAGTTTTGAAAAACCAAGCCTATTCCGCGCTTTTCTGGTGGCATATTGGTGACATCGTCATCCCCAAAAAAGATGGAACCAGCGGTTGGTTTGTGAAGTCCAGCAATCATATAAAGGGTTGTTGACTTTCCACATCCCGATGGTCCTAGTAATCCGATAAGTTTCCCTGCTGGTATAACAACCGAGAAATCATCAACAGCAACTGTTTTTTTGCCGCTTTTTTCGAAAAATTCTTTTGTTAAATTTTGAAGACGAACATCAACGCTTTGGTGCATTTGTCTTTGATTTAGTTCGCCATTATTTGAACTTGATCTTTCCATTTTCTACTCCTTTTATTATGGTTTTACTTGTTTATTTTATCATGAACCACTTATAAAGTAAAACGTTATTTGTAAAAACGTCATCATTTCCAATCAAATTCAATAAAAATAATTGACCGTTTTTAAAAGATATGATTTTTGATTAATCAAATATTTCCTAAGTATATATGAAAAAAAAGACTGCCTAGCAGTCTTTTTGCGTGCTTTACTTACCAAACAAGAACCATGCACCGACAACGATTCCAAAAATGACAACAACGAACAAAAAGAATTTTGGTGCTTTACGGAGCCATCCAAACAATCCAATTAAGACTAGGATAGCAACAAAGAGTAATATCACTGCAAGTGCAGTAATACCTGTATTTGACAAGAAGGCTGTAATTTTAGCAACGATTGGCGCTAAAATTGGGCCAACTATTCCATCAAGTTTTGTGAAAAGTTCTTTTACAAAAGTCATTTTTTTCTCCTCTTTTTTGAAGTTAGTTTATTATACTACATTTCTTTGCGCCCTTCAAGAGCTTTTATTAAAGTAATTTCGTCAGCATATTCAACATCCCCACCAGCTGGCAACCCATACCCAATTCGATTGACTAATACTTGTTTGGAAGCTAACATCTTCTTTAAATACAGTGCTGTCATTTCACCTTCTATTGTTGCGTTGGTTGCAACGATTACTTCCGAAATGTGTTCTTGATCAACTCGGCTTAATAATGTGCTTGCATTAATAGAGTCAAAAGATACCCCTTTTAATGGTGAAATTAATCCATTTAATACATGATACTTTCCTTTGTATTGTTGCGTTTTTTCAAAAGCAAGAACATCCTTGCTTGTTTCAACAACAAGTAAACGCGATTCTCTGGTTTCATCTAAACACACATCGCAAAGTTTGTTTTCCGTTAATGAACCACAATTTTCACAATAATGAATCTCTTGTTTCACCAAAAGTAAATGTTTCGCAAATTTACTTACATCATCATCTTTCAACTTCATAAATGTGAAAAAAGCCAAACGTTCGGCAGTCTTTGGGCCAATTCCAGGATAAAGTTGGAAACTTTCAATTAACTTTTGCAAAGCTTGTGGATATTTCATATTAGAAAAGTCCGCCAAACCCACCAAGCATTTCGTTGTATTTTCCCATTTTTTCTTTGGTTACTTTTTCAATTTCCTTATAAGCTTGGTTACAAGCGGCAACCACCATATCACTTAACATTTCTAAGTCTTCTGGGCCTTCCATTTCAAAGCCTTCTTCTACATTGACTTTTACCAATTCTTTTGTGCCTTTGACTTCAACATTAACAACACCACCTGCCGATGCATAAAAAGAAGTTTGTTCTATTTCTTTTTGGGTTGCAATCATCTCTTCTTGCATTTTTTTTACTTTTCGTAATAAAGCTTGTTGATTCATATTTACTCCTTATTCTATTGTTACAAAATCATCGCCAAACATAGAGCGAACTTCCTCTATTTTTTTCTCATGTTCGCCTTGCGGCTCTTCATCGTCTTCAAACATCAAGTTAGGATCGTTGATTTCTTTTAAAACAGGATAACCAACACCAATGTTGTATTGATCTTTATATTCGGTTCGTTTTTCCGTCCAAATATAATCAGGAATGGCGATATAGTCATATGCATCACCCAAATAATCATAAAGCAACCGCAATGCATTTTTCTTAAATCTTGGTTTCATAACTTGATTACATAAAACAGCATTTGGATAAACAATAACCAGTGATTTATCACCTACCGCAGAAACAACGCCTTCGTGCAATAACTCACCAATAATTTGCTGTTGCGGAGAGATTGCTTTCAAAAGCGAATCCCATAGGCTAACAATACGAGGACGATCTGCTCTTGCAGATTCTTGTCTTGTTTCGTGTAGTATTTTTTCAATGGTTTTGGCAATCGATAAGCTTGGTTTTGGAGAAACAGCTTTTGCAAGCGTTGGTTCTTTTGGTTGCTCAGTCGTTACTGGTTTTTGCGGTTCATCAAATAAGTCTTTTACTGACATGTGTTCAATTTCTGGTTTTTCTTGATTCAACTTTCTTACAAGTTGTGAATGAGGACGATCGATGATTTCTTGATCTTCAACGATTTTCTTTTGTGTTTCGTTTTCTTGAAAGTCAGAAACTTTCAATTCTTTTTCAATGCTTTTATCCTTTGACTCCATTGTTGCTACTTTTTTTCGTTCTTCTGGTTTTGTTTCAAGCACATCTTCTTGTATTTCTTGTACAAAATGTAATTGTTCTTGAACTGTTTCTTCTTCAACCGTAGCTTCTAAAAGAGTGGTCTCTGGCTTTTGTTCTTCTACAACTTCTTTTTCTTTTGTTTGGTCTTTTGTTTCTATTTCTGGCTTTTGAAGCTCCGCAAAATCTATTTGTTTTTTTACTGGTTTTTCGATGGCTTCAACCGTAGTCAACTCTTCCCCAAACAGCACAACTTGTCCTTCCAATGCTTTGGATTTTGATTTTTTTGTTGTTTGCGTTTGTAAAACACCCGACATTAATTTATAAACTTTATTTTCTAAATTGTTTAATTTTTCTTCAATATCTAACAAACCTTCTTGTTTTGGTTGATGATTAGCACCGTGGTTCTCTAAATTGCTCAGTTCGCTAACGCGCCCAGATAGAGAAACAATTTCATTTTTTAATGGCAACAACCCGTCCTCTACCATTGCTTTTATTTGCAATTCGTTTATGGCTGTTTTTGATTGGTCATTCGCTGCAGGTTTCTCTAAATTGCTCAGTTCATTAACGCGCTTAGAAAGGGCAAGAACTTCTGTTTTTAATTGAGAAACACCATCTAAAAGGTTTGATGTTTGTTGTTCGTCGTGGTTGTTTTGTTCAAGCTGATTCATTAATGCTTTTAAAGCATCCATTTCTTGCCTTAGTTCATTACTTGATGATTCACTTTGACTTGTTGTTGGTTGTGATTCTTTCTTTTCTAACATCACAACCCTTTCGGTAAGTTTGTGTAGTTCCAGCTTGCTTAATTCAGAAATCACTCGGTTTAACCGATAATCAATATCATTTATCTTTTCATTGTCAACCGTATCCTGAATTGACGCACTATTTGTCGGTTGTTGGTTTGACAACAGTTCAACCTTTTCTTCTATTTCTTTCATTCTTTTGATGAAATCCAAATCACTATCGCGAACATTTATCATCTTAATTAAGGCAACTTCAAGATATATGTGTGGTGTTATGCTTGTTTTTATTTTTGTTTGTACATCACTTAGGGTATCAACATAATAAAATATCTTCGCATCATCAATTGTTTTCGCAAGATCTTTAAACGCTTCTTTTTCATAAATGTATTTTGAAAAAGTAGAAGTATCAATATTTTTGTACAACAAAATATCGCGATAAAACTGTAAAATTCCGCTGACAATTTTTGAAATCTCTTTGCCTGCGCCTAGCAAATCATTAATGGTAACCAACGCATCATTGATATTTTTGCTTTCTAAATATTGCGCAAGGGCAATCGTTTTATCGTAATTTAAGTTTCCGGTCACTGAGTTCACATCATCAATTGTAATTTCATCATCAGCAAAAGAAGCCGCTTGATCCAAATAACTAAAAGCATCACGCATTCCGCCTTCAGCACTTTCAGCTATGGCAATTAATGCTTCTTGTGAGATTTTTATTTGTTCTTGCTTGGCAACATTTTCTAATTGTGCAGTGATTTCTTTTACACTTAATGACTTAAAATCATAGCGTTGGCAACGCGATAAAATGGTGGGAATGACTTTATATGGCTCAGTGGTTGCTAAAATAAAGATAACATGTTTTGGCGGTTCTTCTAATGTCTTAAGCAAGGCATTAAAAGCCCCTTGACTAAGCATGTGAACTTCATCAATGATATAGATTTTGAACTTCGATCCGCCAGGTAAAAATTTAACTTTTTCCCGAATATCCCTTATTTCATCAACACCATTATTGCTTGCTGCATCAATTTCAATGACATCTGGGTTGTTTGAATCAGCAATTTCAAGACAAGACGTACATTCTCCACAAGGCTCACTCGTTGGAGCGTGATCACAATTTAAAGCTTTTGCAAAAATACGAGCAACAGTCGTTTTGCCTGTTCCTCGCGGTCCACTGAATAAATAGGCATGGGTAAACTTGCTAGTTGCGAGTGCATTTTGTAATGTTTTTACAATTGCTTCTTGCCCAATTACTTCAGAAAACTTTTGCGGTCTATATGTACGATATAGCGCTTTATATGCCATATTTATCAGCTCCTTTTTGTTTATTATATCATAATCTTTTGCTTTGTTTAAACATTTTTTCGTTTTTAATCAAACAAGATTCTTTGGTTCCAATTAAATCTTCACGATGACACAACTTTAACGCCTCATAAACCAAATGATGGTTGTGGGGATTTTTATACTGTATCAAAGCTCGTTGCATCGCTTTGCGATGAGGGTTCTTTTCTACATAAACTGGTTTCATGGTGCGTGGGTCAATTTCGGTATAATACATACAAGTAGATAACGTTCCTGGTGTTGGATAAAAATCTTGTACTTGTTCGACACGCAAATGATTCTTATGCAGATATTCTGCCAAAATAATAGCATCTTCCAATGTACTGCCGGGATGGCTGCTCATTAAGTAAGGAACCAAAAATTGGTTTTTATGTAGCTTGGTGTTAATTTCTTCATATTTTGCCACAAATTTATTATACAATTCAAAATGTGGTTTTTGCATATAATCTAATACACGATTGCTTACGTGTTCAGGTGCAACCTTTAATTGACCCGATATATGGTGTTCCACGAGTTCGTTAAAAAACGTTTCATCTTGATCATACATAAGATAGTCATAGCGAATCCCACTACGAACAAATACTTTCTTTACTTTTGGAAGCCCTCTAATTGCTCTTAACACTTCTAAGTATTCTTTATGACTAATGGTAAGACTCCGACATTTTTCTGGGGATAAACACTTCTTATCAACACAAGCCCCAAATTTCTCTTGTTTTTTACAAGCTTTCACATAAAAATTAGCTGTTGGCCCGCCAACATCATGAATGTATCCTTTGAATTCAGGATCTTGTGTAATTTTCTGCGCTTCTAAAACGAGGGATTCTTTGCTTCTTGATTGAATAACGCTTCCTTGATGAAACGTTAGCGAACAAAAAGAACAACTTCCCATACACCCACGATTGGCAATTAAACTAAACTTGACTTCTTCAATTGCCGGAACCTTTTCTTTATAAATAGGATGATATGTTCTTTCATAAGGTAATTCATAAACCCAATCGTAATATTCTTGTGTGATTGGCAAACTTGGCGTATTTTGTACAACATAATATTGATCATATTGTTCCACAAGTGGTTTTGCTGCAATGGCATCCGTATTATCATATTGAATTTTAAAACTTTGTGCAAACTTTATTTTGCTTGCTTTGATCTCGGAAAAAGAAGGAAGGATAATGGCATCTTCGGAAAGCAACTCTTTGTTCCTTGTCTTCCACACCGTTCCCCGCAAATAAATGATATCTTTGATATCAAGTCCGCTTTTTAATGCTTCCGCAATCTCAACAATGGTTTGTTCCCCCATACCATATACAATCATATCTGCCAATGAATCAATCAATAAAGAAGGGAATATACGATTTTTTAAATAATCATAATGAGCTAGTCTTCTTAAAGATGCTTCAATTCCACCAAGAATAATCACAGAATCAGGAAAAAGACGTCTAATGATTTGTGAATATACTTTTGTCGCATAATCAGGACGCATGTTTGTTTTGCCTCCCTCACTATAACGATCTTCCGTTCGTCTTTTTTTGCTCACTGCATAATGATTCACTATCGAATCAATGTTTCCACTGGTGATTAAGAATCCCAACTTTGGTTTATTGAACTGTAAAAAATCATCATCAATTTCCCATTTGGGTTGTGGCAAAATGGCAACAGAAAAACCCATTGCTTCTAAAACTCTTCCAATAATGGCTACGCCAAAAGAAGGGTGATCAACATAAGCATCACCGCTCACTAAAACAAAATCAACGAAATCAAGTCCGCGATCCATCATGTCTTGTTTATTAATAGGAAGAAACATATTATCACCACTTGAAACATTATACCAAATAATCCCAAATAATACACGCGTTTTTTACACAACCTTATTTTTCCTAAGATTACGTAATTGACAATAACGTATGTTCGTGTTATAGTATTACCATCCAATTATAAGCTAAGAAGAGAAAAGTAACAATTGTGTTTTTTTAAGTGATGCAGAGATAGTGTGAACCTGCTAAAGACCATTGTGAACGAACACTCGGAGCTGTTAGAAGAATGAAGTAGAACTAACCGTTGACTGCGTTATCCGTCTTATGAGTGCAACAGCAATGTTGAAACAAGGTGGTACCGCGGAAACAATTCGTCCTTAAGTGTTCTTAAGGATTTTTTATTTTTATAGGAGGTTTATATGAAAGTAAGCATGAGGCAATTAACACAAAATTATGAAAAATGGGAAAAAACATCGGTCACTGTACAAGGTTGGATTCGCACAAACCGTAGCCAAAAAGAGTTTGGCTTCCTCAGTTTTAATGATGGATCTACCTTATCAACCTTGCAAATCGTTTATGACCAAAGCTTAGAAAACTTTGAAGAAGTATCTAAGTTTCGGGTTGGGTGCTCTTTAACCATAATTGGTCATATTGTTTTAACACCAAAAAACAAACAACCTTTTGAATTAAAAGCCGACACAATCATTCTTGAAGGTGATTCTCCTGAAGATTTTCCCATTCAACCAAAACGTCACTCAAAAGAATTTCTTCGCGAGCAAGCGCATTTACGTCCACGCACAAACTTATTTAACGCAACCTTTCGAGTAAGAAGTTTGTTGGCTTACGCAATACATGAGTTTTTTAGAAGTCGCGATTTCTTATATGTTCATGCGCCTATTATTACAGCAAGCGATGCAGAAGGGGCAGGAGAAATGTTTCAAGTTACAACACTTGATTTAAACAAACTGCCAAAAAACAACGACCAAAGTGTTGATTATTCTAAAGATTTCTTTGGAAAAAAAGCCAACTTAACTGTTTCTGGACAACTAGAAGCCGAAACATTTGCGCAAGCTTTTAAAAACGTTTATACTTTTGGCCCTACTTTTCGTGCCGAAAACTCCAACACAACCCGTCATGCGTCTGAATTTTGGATGATTGAGCCCGAAATGGCTTTTGCAGATCTTGAAGATGATATGAACTTAGTAGAAGATATGGTGAAATCTGTCATTTCCTATATTCTAGAGCACGCCAAAGAAGAACTCGCTTTTTTTGATCAATTTGTTAGTCCAGGAAAACTCAACCAATTAAATGCACTAATCAATTCCCATATATTCCGTTGTGAGTACCAAGATGCCATTGCCATCTTAGAAAAAAACAACGAAAAATTTGAAAACAAAATCAAATATGGCGATGACTTGTCAACAGAACACGAAAAGTATTTGACGGATGTTCATTTTAAAGCTCCTGTATTTGTCATCAATTGGCCCCAAGAAATCAAAGCGTTTTACATGCGTTTAAACGATGATGGAAAAACAGTTGCGGCAATGGATCTTTTGGTTCCTGGATCAGGCGAACTGGTTGGCGGAAGCCAAAGAGAAGAACGCTTTGATGTGTTAAAAACAAAAATGATTGCATTAAAAGTTCCTGTATCTGGAATGGAATGGTACTTAGACTTAAGAAAATACGGCGGAACAAAACACTCTGGATTTGGATTAGGTTTTGAACGTTTAATTATGTACGTAACAGGTGTAGAAAATATTCGTGATGTGATTCCTTATCCTAGAACACCTAAAAATTGTGATTTCTAATCTATATAATCAAAAAAGCAGTTGTGAGACAATCACAACTGCTTTTATAATATTATTTTTTTAGATTTTTTTCTTTTACAACGGCTTGCGCTGCTGCCAAACGAGCGATAGGAACACGGAATGGGGAACAAGAAACATAATCTAAGCCCACTCTGTGGAAGAATTCTACGGATGAAGGTTCTCCACCATGTTCACCACACACACCTAATTTTAGATTTGGCTTAACACTTCTTCCTAATTCACAAGATAGTTTTACAAGCGAGCCAACGCCTTCTTGATCTAAACGAGCAAATGGATCGCTTTCAAGAACACGTTTTTCATAATAATGTGGTAAGAACGATCCTGAATCATCACGACTAAATCCAAATGTCATTTGCGTTAAGTCGTTTGTACCAAAGCTAAAGAAATCTGCATCTTTTGCAATGTGATCCGCTCTCAAAGCCGCCCTTGGAATTTCAATCATTGTTCCGACTTTATAATCAACTTTTACATTATTTTTTTCTAAAATTTCATCTGCTACGCGAACAACAATTTCTTTCACATAACGAAGTTCTTTTTCATCACCAACAAGTGGAATCATAATTTCAGGTGCAGCTTCATATTTTGGATTACGTTTCTTAACATTCACGTAAGCCTCAATCACTGCTCTTGTTTGCATTTCTGCAAGTTCAGGATAAGAAATAGACAAACGGCAACCACGATGTCCCATCATTGGATTGAATTCGTGTAAACTAGCTATTTTTTGTTGTAATTTTTCTACACTAATATTTAATTCTTTGGCCAAATCTTTGATGTCTTCTAAATCACTTGGCAAGAATTCATGTAGTGGAGGATCAAGATAACGAACAGTTACCGGGTAATTTCCCATTGCTTCATACAACTCTTCAAAGTCGCTTCTTTGCATTGGTAACAATTTCGCAAGTGCATGTTCTCTTTGTTCTTTGGTGTCGGCAACAATCATTTCTCGCATAGCTTTGATTCTAGTAGAATCAAAGAACATGTGTTCTGTCCGACACAAACCAATTCCTTCGGCTCCAAACGCACGAGCTTGTTTTGCATCTGTTGGCGTGTCAGCATTGGTGCGAACTTTTAAGCGACGAATTTCATCTGCCCAATTCATAAACTTTTGGAAGTTCCCAGAAATGGTAGCAGGAACAGTCGGAATCTTTTGTCCATAAACGGCACCAGTAGATCCGTCCAAAGAAATCCAATCGAATTTTTTGAATGTTTCTCCACCTAATTTAAAGAAACCTTGTTCTTCATTGATTTCCATGGCTTTGCAACCTGATACACAGCATTTACCCATGCCACGAGCCACAACCGCTGCATGTGAAGTCATTCCACCACGAGCCGTTAAGAATCCCTCTGATACATGCATTCCTTCAATGTCTTCAGGAGAAGTCTCAAGGCGAACCAAAACGACTTTTTGTCCTTTTTGTGTTAAATTGATGGCATCGTCCACATGGAAAACCACTTGTCCACAAGCTGCTCCTGGAGAGGCAGGCAATCCTTCGCCAATCCTTTTCGCGTTCTTCATTGCTTTTTGATCAAATTGAGGATGTAATAAAGTGTCTAATTGCTCTGGTTGCACAAGCATAATTGCTTTTTCTTTCGTAACCATACCTTCTTCAAACAAATCAACCGCAATTTGCAATGCTGCTTGTGCAGTGCGTTTTCCGTTTCTTGTTTGCAATAAATATAGTTTGCGATTTTCAATGGTAAATTCGATATCTTGCATATCTTTAAAATGAGATTCAAGCTTATTTGCAACTTCTATAAATTGATCATATACTTCAGGTAAATCTTCGTGTAATTTTACAATTGGTGATGGTGTTCTAACACCAGCAACCACGTCTTCACCTTGGGCATTAATTAAGTATTCCCCATAAATTTTATTTTCTCCAGTTGCTGGATTTCGTGTAAACGCAACCCCAGTTCCTGATGTTTCGCCCATGTTTCCATAAACCATGGACTGAACGTTTACCGCTGTTCCCCATTCTGCTGGAATGTTGTTTATCTTGCGGTAGTAATTGGCACGTGGGTTTTCCCATGATTCAAAAACCGCATTAATGGCGCCAAATAATTGTGTTTTAGGATCAACTGGAAATTCTTCTTTTAATTCTTTTTTATAAAAAGCTTTAAAGTTTTGAATCATTTCTTTGAAATCATCTGCTGTAAATTGAGTATCTTGTTCAATTTTACGAGCATGTTTCATATCATCAATGATTTCTTCAAAACGGCTTTTCGCAAGTCCCATTACAACATCAGAATACATTTGAATAAAACGGCGATAAGAATCATAAGCAAAACGAGGGTTGTTTGTTGTTTTGGCCAATCCTGCTACCACTTCATCATTTAATCCTAAATTTAAGATGGTATCCATCATGCCCGGCATAGAAACACGAGCTCCACTTCTAACCGACACCAATAATGGATTTTCGGGATTCCCAAATTGCTTTTCCGTTATTGTTTCTAATTTTGCTAATGCCGCTTCAATTTCACCAATAATGTCTGGGGATAATTTTTCTTTGTTTTTGTAATAATATGTGCACGCTTCGGTTGTAACCGTAAAGCCTTGAGGAATTGGTAAACCAAGCTTAGTCATTCCGCCTAAGTTTGCGCCTTTACCGCCAACAAGGTTCTTCATGGTCTCATCTGTTTCCGTGAACATAAAGACATATTTTTTTTCTGCCATACTGACCTCCTTATTATTTCTTTCCAATTATAGCATACAAACCAATAAAAAACAATTTATTTTACTCTTTCATATCTTCAAATTTCTCATCATATTCTTCTAGAAAGTGATGGCGTTCTCCTTTGTGTTTCCACTCGATTACGGTATCAACATGAACATTTTCTCCACTTCGGAAAATGTTTTTTTCGATTTCTTTGTTTGACAGCTTGATGTGGGCAATGAGCTGTTTTATTTCTTTTCGTTTTGAATCAAGCATGCCTGCCGCCATTTTACAACCACAACTCATGGCGTTTATGCCAATGTGTTTCATAAAGTTGATAATGTCTTTTTCTCTTACAAACATCATCGGCCTTATTAATTCCATGTTGGGAAAATTTTGCGATTTTAGTTTTGGCAGCATGGTTTTGTAACACCCAGCATAAAAAATATTAAGTAAGGTGGTTTCAATTACATCATCAAAGTGATGACCAAGCGCAATTTTATTACATCCTTCGCTTCGCGCAAATTCATATAAAAATCCTCTACGCATCCTAGCACATAAATAACAAGGGTTGTCTCCTCCATGATGGTCGGCAACACGAAAGACATCGGATTGCTTTATGATAATGGGAATTCCCATTTCAATAGCGTTGTTGTTTAAAGCAATTAAATTTTCTTCGTTAAATCCAGGGTCCATGACCAAGTATTTCACAGTGATTGGAAAATCACTATACTTTGCCAGTTCTTGAAATAACTTTGCCAGGGTTAGGCTATCTTTCCCTCCGGAAATGCAAACGCCAATCACATCGTTTTCTTTCAGCATTTCATAATGCTTTAACGCTTTGATAAACGGCCGATATAACTTATTCCGGTATCTTGTTATTAACGCTCTTTCTATTTCTTTTACTTCCATACACAATAAGAAAATAAGATTGCCTTGGCAATCTTATTTTTTCACTTTCTTCTGATTTTTCGTTTGTTGCCACTTTTGTTCTTCTGATAAATAAACAATGTAAAAGGAACCAGTAATGAACCCAACGGCTACAAAGGTAATCAATCCAATCCACCATAGATAGCGACCGATTGCCCAACTGGTGTATCCCATGTTGTCAGGGTTTTGTTGATAACTTTCCATAAAATCAGTGGTATCGATTTGTTCAGGGTCACATTCATAATTGTCTAATACCGTTTCATAAACGGTAGTTTTAATATCTTCGTTGTCATTGTCAGTCACCCCAACAACGGATGCAATGATTTCTACTTTTGTTTTTGTTTTCCAAGTTGCATCGTTGGCTGGATCAAACCCAACATAAATATAATTCAAAGCAGAAGATATCACTTCATCACTATTTGGGTCTTGTGATTCTCCTGTGACATAATCAACATCTGCACCTTGATCAAAAATTAATCTTGAATCTACTTTCGCAACCGCATCTTTTCTTCCTAATGTATCATCATCGTTGACTTCATGAACTTGAACAGAAAGAACTGGAACATCAGCATCAGCTATTTCTTTTTGCAAAGCATTGTCGCCACCAAAAGCTTCTCTTAATTTCAAATACTGTACATCATATATAAAGTATAAATATTGAGCGCGGTTAACTTGCTCGTTTTCTACTGTTGTAATATACATGCTACGAAAAATTTTAATTTTGAACAAGTCTTCATTGCTGTTGTTTTTTGCTTGTACATAAAAAATCTCATCTTCGTCATAGCTATGATACTGGGTATTAATGCCAAATTGTAAGAATTGATCTATTTGTTCTTCGGTTGTTCCTTTATCCGCAAACTCTAAATAGTTGTTGGTAAATTGGGTTTTCCATATGCCCTGACCGAATTTATCTGAATGATATCCATAAGATCCAACCAAATAAGCGGCAGCCAAGGGAATTAAAATAACGATAATGAAAATTATATTTCTTGTTAGATGTTTTTTCATAATTGGTCTCCTTGTATAACTGTATAGCATTATACCATAGATGACTTGTGTTTTCAATTGTTTTTGTTTTTTTGTTTTATGAGAACAATTAAAATATTTTTTTATATTTTCCTTGTATTCTTTTGAATTTTGTTGTATACTATTTGTGAAAGGAGGAATTTTATGGATATTCAATGGTTTTCCAAAAATTTACAAGGCTTTGTTTCTATTTATGAAACAAACATTACGCTGAATACGGTTGCGTCATCTAATTTTAAAACTGCTTTCACAACGCTAATTGGTTATGATAAAAGCAAAAACATTTTATTGATCAAAGCGCTAAACAAAGAAGAAGCGACAATGGGAAAGTATACTTTAAATGATTTGCACAACATTTCTATCAAACCCACTTATGGCCGTATCAACGGAAAAGCAATTGTAAATAATATTAAAAAGTTTTTCCCGATGGATTTCACACAGAAAAATCTATACAAATTCCCTTGCGACTGGGATAATTCGCAGAAATTTTTGCGAGTTTACCTTGATAAGGAGGTATCGTAATGTTATTTCTTGGAGCGTTTGGCACAATTGATTGGATTATGATGGTTGCTTGGGTTGTTGTATTCATTTTAACTTTGGTGATTGAACTTGAAACAATGAACTTAACCACCATATGGTTTTGTGTTAGTTCGGTTATCACAATTATTTGTGGGATCCTGTTTGCCGGCCCTTATTTACAAATCGGTATTTTTGTAGCACTTTCAATCATATTGGTGCTAGCTACCCGTCCTCTCACAAAGAAAATGATGTCAAGAGACATTATAAAAACAAATTCTGATCGCTTGATTGGAATGATTGGCATTGTTACCAAAGCAATTATCCCAAATGAAATCGGCGAAGTTAAAGTCGATAACAATTTGTGGCGTGCTGTAAACAATGATAATTTATCTTTTGATGTTGGCGAAAAAGTCTTAATTGACGCTATTGTCGGAATTAAATTAGTTGTTTCCAAAATTGAAGGAAACACAAATGTAGAAGTATTATAGAAAAGGAGATTATTCATAATGTCTATTCCATTTATTTTTTTAAACATCGGGGGCTTAATTGCTTTATTCGTTGTTATTTTTATTGTTTTAATTGTCATTGCCTCAAGTTTCAAAATCGTTTCACAAGCAAACGCTTTTGTGATTGAGCGTCTGGGAACTTATTATACTACTTGGGGAACGGGTCTTCATTTCTTGGTGCCTTTCTTCTATCGTATTGCAAAAAAGATTTCCTTAAAAGAACAAGTAATTGATTTTGATCCTCAACCTGTTATCACAAAAGATAACGTTACAATGCAAATCGATACCGTCATCTTCTTTGTCATTACCGATTCAAAAGCTTACACTTATGGCGTAGAAAACCCTTTGCTCGCAATTGAAAAATTAACAGCAACAACGCTTCGTAACATTATTGGCGAATTAGACTTAGATGGGACATTAACAAGCCGTGATATTATTAACGTAAGAATGCGAGACATTTTGGACATCGCTACTGACCCTTGGGGTATTAGAGTCAATCGTGTTGAATTGAAAAACATTCTACCACCAAAAGACATTCGTGATGCCATGGAAAAACAAATGCGTGCTGAACGTGAACGTCGTGAATCTATTTTACGTGCCGAAGGGGAAAAACGTTCTGCCATCTTACAAGCGGAAGGCTTTAAAGAATCAACCATCTTACAAGCTGAAGCAAAGCGTCAAGCTTTAATCAATGAAGCAGAAGGTAGAAAACAAGCCAATGTCCTAGAAGCAGAAGGGGAAGCGCAAGCTATCCTTGAAGTGCAAAGCGCAAAGGCCAAAGGAATCGAATTGATTCGTGAAGCAAAAGCTGATCAAGCTGTCTTAACAATCAAAGCTTATGAAGCCTTAGCAGAAATGTCAAAAGGCCAAGCAACAAAAATTATTGTTCCTTCTAATCTACAAGGGTTGGCTGGAACCATCGCCTCTTTGGTTGAGGTTGCAAAAGACAAATAACACTCAAGTTCAAACAGGTCTCTGTTTGAACTTTTTTCTTTACTTATTTCTTGTTACATATTAAAATAGGTCTATGAAAAGGAGACCATATGACAGAATTTGAACTAAAAATAATTGAATGGTTAAGAAATGTAGCAACCCCTGTTACTGATGCTATCTTTGAATTTATAACAATGCTTGCAGAACAAAGCATTCTCATTGTGATTTTGGTGGCTATTTATTTTTTCCATTCAAAAAAATTAGGACAAAAATTTGCTTTTACTATTTTTTTGTCCATGCTGTTAAATAATGCTTTAAAAGGATTGGTGAATCGCGTACGCCCATTCAATCATGAACTGGCAACGTTTGAACCTGCAAGAATTGAAACCGCAACTGGAGCTTCCTTTCCAAGTGGGCACACACAAAATGCCACCACTTCGTTTACTTTGTTTTCTTCTTTGTTTGCTTCTAAATGGGTAAAATGGGTTGCTGGCGTTTTCATTGGTTTGGTTGCTTTATCAAGACTCGTTCTTGGAGTGCATTATCCAACTGATGTGTTGGCTGCTGTTCTTCTTGGTCTTGGAAGTGTTTGGATAGGAACTTATCTTCATAGTCGTTATGAAACTGATTTTGAAAAGCAAATCGTATTATATGGTTTGGTAGCGATTTTCTTCTTACCGTTTGTTTTCATCTTCTGGCGTAGCGCTTATGAAGAAATTGTCATATACAAGGATTTTTACTCGGCATATGCTTTTTTCTTAGGATATATTCTTGCCGTTTATTTTGAAAAGAAATTGGTTGATTTCGATTGTTCTCAGTCAATCAAAATCCGCCTTATTCGTTCCATCTTAGCTGTTGTCATTGTTTTTATTCTTCAGTTTGGATTAAAGATGATTTTCCCTAGCGATTCTGTGGTGTTTGACATGTTGCGTTATTTCTTGCTTTCTGTAGTCACTTTGGGCGTTTATCCTGTGGTTGCTAAGAAATGGTTATTTCATAAAACAAATGAAAAAGGTTACCTCGAGTAACCTTTTTTATTTACCTAAACAAAACTTCGAAAACAATTCATCCACCAAAGCATCATCAATGCTCTCACCCAATATTTCTCCTAGCGCTTTCCATGATGCGGTTAAATCTAAATTAATGATGTCAATGGGCTGATGATGTAACAAACTTGTTTCTGCATCCAATAAACTTTCATATGCTTGTTTTAATTTCGCAACTTGTCTGGCATTGCCAATATAAGTAGCATCCAAATCACCAATGCTGGTAATATGACATGTGTGTCGAATTTGTTCTTCTAATCGATTGATATCTTGCTCATTAAATGCAGAAATCAACAGAGGGTTTTGCAGTTTCTCTATCGCGAGTCGTTTTTTTAAATCTTGTTTGTTTACGACAATAATTCGTTCTTTGTGCTGGGTGAGTTGCAATATGCTTTCGTCATCGTTGTCTAATTCTTGGCTATAATCAAACACTAAGATAACCAAGGAGACCTCATCAATAATCTTTTTGGTTTTTTCAACTCCCATTTTTTCGATGATATCTAGGGTATCTCTTATGCCTGCGGTATCATAAAGATTTAACACAAGACCCCCTAAATTTACCGTTGCTTCAATTGAGTCTCTTGTGGTACCTGCGATATCCGTGACAATGGCCCGGTCTTCTCTCAGCAAAGCATTTAATAAACTCGATTTCCCAACATTTGGTTTTCCGATTATTGCAGTAGAGATTCCTTGTTTCAATATTTGCGACACTTGGCTTTTATCAACAATTGTTTTCATCTTTGCTTTTAAATCTATGATAATTGGTTTTAATACTTCTTGTGTGATTTGCGGTTCGTCTTCGTATTCAGGGTAATCAATATTTACTTCTATTTGCGCAATACCAAATAGCAATTGATTGCGAAAATCGATGATCATCTTTTTTACATCGCCTCTTAGCCCTATGTTTGCCATCTTCAAGTGGCTTTTTGTTTGGGCATCGATGATATCTGTCACGGATTCAGCTTGCGTTAAGTCAATTCTTCCATTTAAAAACGCTCGTTTTGTAAATTCTCCTGGTTCAGCAAGACGACACCCTTTTTCTAACAACAATTGCAATATTTGATTGGTTACAAACAATCCTCCATGACAGCTTATTTCTACAACATCTTCTGTTGTGAAACTTTTGGGCGCACGAAAAACACCAATCAACACTTCATCAATCGTATCGGGTCCATTGACAATGCGTCCATAATAGATTGTTCTTGATTTGGCTTTTAATAAATTATGTCCTTTAAAAATGCTTGCTGCGATGGGAATCGCTTCATCACCACTTAATCTAATGATCGATAATGCGCTTTTGCCTAAAGCGGTAGCAATCGCTACGATTGTATCTTCCATTTGATGCTCCTTATTCTAAATAATAATAATTAAAATGTGTTTCATTATCGATAATGACGATTTCTCGAACAAAGATAATATATAATTTTTGATTCACAATAAGATCAATTCCTGTGGTTGCGAAAAAATCATAGTTAATACCTATTCCAGCATCTTCATAAGCCCTGCTTACCAAATCGGTACAATAAAACGATTTCGTTCGATTAAACAAAAAAGTAAAATTATAGGGCTTTCCTTCTTGCGCTAATGCAAAATCAACCGCTTGTTGCCGTTCTTGTTGTGTTGTGTTTTTGACTCGTAAGCCAATGATCATAGGTGATATGCTCTCATCACCTAATTGTTCTTCGTATGTAAGCCAATGGTTTTCTATTTGCGATACAATGTTTTGACTTGCATTTGTGCTGTTACCGACCACTTCCATCATTTGATCGCCTTGCTCATTCACATTAATCGTTGCGTGTCCTAAATAAAGCTCTTTAAACACTGGTTCCATGACCCAACTAATATTAGGAAAACCCCTCATTGGGTTTCTATTGGTAACGATGATATCCGCCAACCCACCAATGATCCGTTTCTCGATGTCAAAAATGGGTCTTGTTGTATCTTCATAATCAAATGTATGCGTTACTTTATAATAATGGTTTTTTACGTTGTCATCGCTTGTTGCAACCAATTCTCCTCGTGCTTTAAATGCGGCAATCTTGCGATTTGCAAACCCCTTTTCTACAACCCCATTCAATAAGAAGACAATCAATACAATCAAAACCAGTAATGCCATTCGCTTTATGAATTTGAAAAACAAAAACATGATGCTCCTCCTATGGGTGAAACTAATATAATTATACTCATTTATTGTTTGTTTTTCAATAATATTATATTTGTTGTGAATTATCCCTCGCTATGATATAATGAAACTAGTTCTTATCTGGAGGTGTTAAGATGAGTGATTGGCCGCTAGTTAAGATGCAGGAATTAGCATCTTTAAAATTTAATTCCCGACAACTTGATCCTGAATTTAAGGAACAATTTATTCTTCATTCCCTTGCTTATGAAAATGATTGGGTTACACTAGAGAATGTTCGTTCTGTGCTGCATAACGAACAAACAAACTTAGATCCAAAGAAAACAGCCGTCATCGAAAATTATGCAAAAGCTTTCTCTTTTGTGTTGGATATGTTCCATGAAAACATATTTTTTGATGAAAACAAATTAAAAGACATCCATGAAATACTAATGGATGGAATTGGTGTTGGTGGTTTGTATCGAAATGTAGATATTTCCGTAAACGGTTCTAACCATACTCCTCCAAGTCATGTGAAAGTATATGACCGCATGAAAAAATATTTTGATACCATTCAACAAACAGATGGCGACCTCTTTGAAAGAATCGCTTTTAGCCACTTACAACTTGCGAAAATCCATCCTTTCCTTGATGGAAACGGACGTTGCGCGCGCTTGGTTTTGGCTTATGAATTAATGCTGCACGGCTTAGCGCCAGTCATCATTCCCTTCTCTGATCGTGAAAATTATTTCCACATGCTTGAAGAATTCAAAGTGAACAAAAACATCGTTCCTTTCGTAAACTATATTAAGCTTTTGGAACAAACATACTTGAATCAATAAGGCCTTTGGGCCTTTTTGTTTTTTTGCTAGAATAAATATCAATTTACATTACTTTCGCATTATGGTAAAATATCGACACGGAGGTCTATTATGTTTGGTAAAAGAAGCGATGGTGTTCGCATCAAAAACATTGATCCTATTTTTAAAATCATCCCTCACATCATGAAAGCAAGACACGATTCCCAAAACTCCTATTTGTATCCTGTTTTATGTGACCCTCTTGATGATTTTATCAATCAAGAAAAAGCCAATAATGTATCTTATAATTATATGCACATTGTCATTGCAGCGGTGGTAAGATTAATTGCCTTAAGACCGCAATTAAATCGGTTTGTTATGAATGGGCGTCATTTTAAACGTAAATTAATTTATGTTTCTTTTGCCGTTAAAAAAACATTAAAAGATGACGGAAGAGAAACGACAATTAAACTTGCTTTCACTGGTTTGGAATCAATTAGCGACATCAAAAACAAAATTGATGACGCAATTGTAGAAAACGCAAATGTGAAAGCAAACAACAACACCGATAAAACAGCCAAGTTTTTAACCGCTGTTCCTAATTTTTTCATCAAATTCGCTGTTGGTTTCTTAAAATTCTTAGACAAACACGGAATGCTTCCTAAAAAAATCATTGCTGCCTCTCCATTTCATACGACGTTTTTTATCACCAATCTCAAATCAATAAAAATTGATTTCATTTATCATCATTTATATGATTTTGGAACAACTGGTATTTTTATTAGTATGGGAAAAGAAAAAATGGAACCTGTTGTTTCCGGAAATCACGAAATTGTTCCAAAAAAGGTAATGAACATTGGCGTTGTTACTGACGAACGTTTTTGTGATGGATTATATTATGCAAACTCATTGCGTTTGTTAAAGCGAATATTAGAAAACCCAAATATTTTAGCTACAAAGCTTGAAAAAGCAAATGTTGATATTGATTAAAAAAAATCCCGATTTATTCGGGATTTTTGCTTGTTTCAACAACTTCAACTTTCTTTTGTTCAACTGGTTTTGTTTGTTCGCGTGGTTCAATGATTAAAAAGCGGTTTGGCTCTTCGCCTACAGAATAGGTGCGAACGTCTTTCCAACTTGAAAGTTTGTTGTGAACGATTTTTCTTTCATAAGCATTTAAATAGTCTAGTTGAATTTTTTGTTTGGATCTAGATACTTGTTTTCCAAAATCAACAGCCATATTTTCTAAATTTTTTTCGCGACGTTTGCGATATCCGCCAACATCTACCATAACAACTTTTGGTTCTTCTTCTTCGTTATAATATTTATTAACAACGTTAGAAACTAAAATTTGTAAGGCAATTAAATTTCTTGAGTTTTTACCAATTAAATATCCATTAAAATCACCAGCATCAATGTTAAATTCTACATTGTCGCCGCGTACTTTTTTCTCAATAAATCCTTGAATATTATTGTTGTTTAAGATCATCTGGATGTATTCTTTTCCTCTTGTGATGCCATCGGCATCCATGACGGCTTCTACTTCAATCTTGCTTCCGATTCCTAAAAACCCTTTTTTCTCGTTTACAATAGTAAACGTCAGTTCAGATTCCTTTACTCCAAAATCAGCAACGGCAAGTTGTTTTGCTTCTTCAACTGTTTTTACTTCATATGTTTTTCTTCTCATTATTGTTACCTCTTATATCTTTGACTTTAAGTGTGCAAGTCTTTTTTGGCTACTCTTGTATCCAAAATATCCTTGCAATGTAGAATAAAGATTACCGACTAACCAATAAAAACCCAATGCCGCAGTACTATTGTAAACGAAGAACATCATCATTGCTGTCATGCCGTACATCATAATTTTCATTGTCATTTCGGTTTGTTTTTGTGTGTCAGTTTGTTGTGGTTGACGATAAGCCGGAACACTTGATTGATTGTCTGCTTTTGCTTTCTTTTGTCTTCTTGTTGCTAATATTTGACTAAATATTTGTGTTGCACCTACTAGAATCGCTAGAATTATGATTCCCCATTGTTGATAAGTGCTAGCTCCTCTTGGAGCAAACAAGTCGATTCCAAAGAAATTTGTATTTAAGAATCCAAAATCAAACATATATTCCACACCAATTGTTTTTGGAACTCTTTGTAATGTTTGATAGAAGGAAATAAAGATTGGCAATTGTACAAGTTGGATCAAACATCCACCAAGTCCCACACCATACTTTTTATAAAGCTGCATCATTTCCATTTGTTTTCTTTGGCTGCTTTCAGGATCTGTTTTTCCTGCATATTTTTGTTCAAGCTTTGCTTGTTCTGGTCCCATTAATTGCATTTTTAGTGTCATATCATTTGTCTTAGCATAAATTGGCCAAGCCAAAGTACGAACAATAATCGTTGCCAGTAAAATAACAATGCCATAATATCCAAAGGCAACGCTTTTACCAATCGCCCACATCAATGCCGCCATCGGCAAAACAAGAATGTCGCCAATTCCTTGCACGCCATTAATTGGTTTGTAGTCAACTTCTCCTGTTCCAGCGCAGCTAGAAAAGAAAAAGAGTCCAATGATTACCAACGCTACAAACAAATATTTTTTGTAGTAATTTTTCATTTCTTCTCCTCATGAATTTGTTGTTTGATTTTTTTTAATAAATAGGTTATTTGTTCGGTTTTTTCTAAAAACGACAAATTTTGAGCTGTTACTTTCACAATAACCAGCATTCGGATAAACGATAACTCGTCAACTTGTTTTCTTATGATTTCGCGAATAACGCGTTTTTCATAATTTCTTTCTACTGCTGTTTTAAATTGTCGCGACGGCGATATAGCAATTTGAAAAAGCGGGTTGTTCGTTTTCACGTAATAGATGGCATAATACTTGTTTCCGACACTTTGTCGTAACTTAATCAGTTTTTCAATATCATGGTTTTTCTTTAAACTGTATTTATGATTCATAAAATGCCCCCTTTATAAACAAAAAAAGACCACCCCGATTATTTTTGACTTTCGAGTGGTCCTGGTGTTTTTGTTTATTCTGATACGGTTAGTTTGTAACGACCCTTTTGACGTCTACGTGATAAGACAAGTCTTCCACCGACAGTCGCCATGCGGGCACGAAACCCATGAGTCTTGATATGTTTGCGTTTATTCGGTTGGTATGTTCTTTTCATACAGGCACCTCCTATATTAAACCATGCTTTCGATATTATATTATATTTAAGAATTAAAGTCAAGTATTTTTATTATGTAATTAATTTCCTGAGTTTAATAAGGTGTTGATGTCAACTTTATAAAACAAAGGCGTCATCTGATTGTCTGCATCGGTATATTCTAGTTTTACATAAATGGTTTTTGGTTTACTATACTTATATACTGATGTTTCATACCAAGGATCTAAGTCTTTTGGAGTACAATAATTGTAGATCCCTAAGTATGGGAAGATTTCGCCGCTCTCTGAGACAATCCACGATTGTAAATTCACATGAAATGGAGTCGTCACTTCAAAATCAATATCAATGTTTGTATCATATTGCACTGCTGATGCACCATCATCAGTGAATGTGAAATCAACACTCAATATGCCTTCAATCGTATTTGAGGCTGTGAATTTGGCATCATTCAATTCTTTTTTAGAAAGTTGTAACGCTTGTTCTGATATTTCTAATTGTTTGGTAATGGTTTGGGTTCCTTCTACAACATCATATTTCACTTTTACAAAATATTTTTCATAAACATCGCCGCCTGCATATTCTGAGCTGGCAACAACTTGATGAAACACAGGAAGTGTTTTTCCAGGACGAGTTGATTCAAAGAAGTAATTCATCATTCCTGTGCTATCCATCGCGCTATAAGCATAAAATACATTTTTGGGGGCCACTTGAGAGATGGCGTTGATATAGGCAATCACGCGATATTGGGGACGAAGAATCGTTTTTCCTTCTTCTTGACTGGTGTTCATTGCTGTTCCCCTTACAAACACATAAGGATTGATCTCGTTGTGATAGGTTCCTTCTGGATAATTTAGTTCAATCACATAATCTAATTCTGGAGTAATCACTTTCGCAACCGATAACAAGATTGCTCCATATAAGATAACAGCCAGCAACAATGTGATTAAATTTATTTTATTAGGAAAGTCGACTACTTGTAGCAATCGATTGGGTTTTGTTTGTTTATTCATAATAACAGCTAACCAAATGGTTATTTTCCTCCATATTGATATTTTCAATTGTTTCTATTTTATCATAAACCAGTTTTTTTGCAATCTTTTTTTATTGTAATCTCGTTGTTTTATGATTTGTTTGTTTCCACATTTCCCAATGTTTAAATGTTTTTCTTTGTTTTCTCATACTTGTTAACATGTTTTCCTCTGTGTAAATGTGGAGAAGATTTCTTTTTGATGTTTTTTCACTTTTCGCTTTATTATTTTTCTTATATATGGTATTATTTAATGGTAAATAAACGGAGTGTGTTTATGGAAGATAGTTTGAAGCTTTGGCAACAAACCTTGCTTACCCTCAAAAACGATCTTGATGAAGCTGATTTTATGGGGCTCTTTTCTGAGGCAAACGAGGTTTTCAAAAATGAAAACAATTTAATATATATCATTGTTCCCAACGCCTTAGTAAAGTTTCGTATTGAAAAATTTTACCAAGAAAAATTGAACAAGATTTGTGCTTCAATTGCGAAAACGCAATGCCGTTTTAAATTTATTTTGCGTGAAGACGCTGTTGAGCAAGAAAAAGTTTCGATTACCACAAAAGATGTTGTGAACAAACGCCCTTTAAAAGCAGAATATACGTTTGATAACTTTGAAACCGGTGAAAGCAATCGTTTTGCTTTTCTGTCTGCTATGAAAGTTGCGGAAACACATGATAAAATATATAACCCGTTGTATATTTTTGGCGATGTTGGTTTAGGCAAAACACATTTAATGATGGCAATCGGCCACTACATCCTCGATAACGACATCAATACCAATGTTGTTTACACAACTGCCCAAGAATTTACAGAAGATTACTTTATTCATACTTCTACAAAAAAAGGCAAAGAAAATATTGAATCTTTTTACCAAAAATATCGCTCTGCAGATGTTTTGCTTGTAGATGATATTCAATTCTTAGAAGGAAAACAAGCAACACAAGAAGAATTTTTTAAAGTTTTTGAATCTTTACATGGTTTAAACAAACAAATTGTGATTACCTCTGATCGCTCCACAACAGAACTTAAAAATATGATGGTGCGATTGAAATCGCGTTTCAATTGGGGGTTGTCTGTTGATATTAAAATTCCTGACAAACCACTTAGAATGAATATTTTAAAAAGAAAGCTTTCTTTTTTATTAGAAAACCCCAAAGATGTTCCAAACGAGGTTTTAGAAATCATTTCAGATAACTTCACATCAAACATTCGTGATTTAGAAGGTGCTTTGCGACGTTTTATTACTTATTGTGTTTCGTTAAACATCCCATTTACGGTTGAAAATGTTTATGTAGCTCTTGATCGCTTCTTACCTGAACGAGAAGGGAATCAAAATAACAATAATGGCTATTTTGATCTTGTAAAAAAAGAAGTTGCAACATATTATCAAATTCCTATTACAGAATTAGAGTCAGCTTCACGAAAACAACAAGTCACTTATGCTAGGCAAATGGCTATTTACATTTTGAAGTCGCTTTTTTCTCCTTCACTTAAGACAATTGGTGAAAAATTTGGGAATCGTGATCACGCCACCGTCTCGCATTCTTTAGATAAAATTGAAAACCTTGTAAAAACAAACACTTTAGTCAAATGTGACTACGATATTCTTGTAAAGAAAATAAAGAGTGAATGAGTTTTCCACTTATCCACACACCTTAATAATAATATATAACTAAAATTAATATAAAGAAGAGGATTTAAGAATGAAATTTGTTATCAATCGTGATTTATTATTGCTTAATCTAACGTATGTAAGTCGTGCACTATCAACAAAAACACCAATGCCTGTTTTAACAGGGATAAAAATTGAAGCGCATGATAATAGTGTTTTTCTAACAGCATCAAATAACGAAATCTCTATTCAAACAATTATCAAAGACAAAAAGCATGTTAGAATAGAAGAAGACGGCGTTGTTGTTGTTCCTGGAAAGTATTTTATTGAAATCATTCGTAAAATCGAATCAAAAGAAGTTGATTTTTCTACATTTGAAGAAAACATTGTGAAAATATTGGCTGATCGAAGTAATTTCACATTAAATGCATTCGAAAAAGACAATTATCCCCTTATTTCTTTTGCTGACTCTGAGCTTGTTGTGAACATGGATGTGGGAAATTTAAAATCAATCATAAGAAAAACTACTTTTGCTACCTCTCTTTCTGAGACAAGAGTCATTCTAACCGGGGTTTCTTTTATTGCAGAAGGAAGAAAACTTGAAGTAATTGCAACAGATAGCTTCCGTTTGGCAAAAAAATACCTAATTAATGATGTAGAATTCCCAAAAATCAACTCAGTTATTCCTAGCAAGAGCTTAGATGAATTAAATCGTATCGTTGATGAAAACGAAACACCAATTGAGATTCATTTTACCCCTTCAAAAGCGTTGTTTAAATATAAAAACATCTTATTTCAAACAAGATTAATTGATGGATCGTTTCCAAATACAAGCAACTTGATTCCTGTGGACTTTTTAACAAGCATAAAGTTTAATAAAAACGAATTCATTGCTGCAATTGAGCGTGCATCACTGTTTACTTCGTTTGATTCATTCAGTATTATCAAGTTGACGTTAAATTCAGACAAAACAATAGAGATTTCTTCTACTGCAAATGAAATTGGAGCAGTAAAAGAAGAAGTTATCCCTCTTGCTTGCTCAAATGTTCTCAATTTCCAAATTGCTTTTAGTTCTAAATACATTTTAGAAGCGATAAAATCAATGGATTCTACCGAAATCACCATTCATTTTACTGGTGAGATCAAACCATTCATTATCACAGGAGATTATGATGTTAACTTAACACAATTAATCCTTCCTGTTCGTGTTTCTTAAAGTAATATTTACGTAAATACATAATTGTTGTTTTACATATAATAAAAAAAGGCACATTTTTGTGCCTTTTTTACATTTCTATTTGATTAAACAACGCAATCAACTCTTTTTCCAATATGTTTTTTGCGTTTTGGTCATATCTTTCAAGCTTGATATCATCAAACGGACTAATTCCTTCTGCTTGAAGGTTCTTTATGATAGATTTATCTTGTAAAGCTGGTAAAACAATAGCGGTTGGAGTAAATTCTCTTCCTTGTTCTGTTAGTTTTGCTAAAGAAACCTTTGGTGCACGTCGATTTTTGCTATATCCGTTAGGAACAATGTATTTTATGTTCTCGGTATTGATGTCGTTATCTATAAAATACTGAATTGTGTTAAAAAAACCACCCAAACCTAAGCTATCCAACCCAACAACAATCAAAATAGTATCACTCATATCAAGCAAAACCTCTGTTAAACGGCTACTTGATGGCGGGAAGTCGATTAAAATATAGTCAAAATAGTTATCATACTCTTGGATGATCTTTTTAATGACCTTTTCTTGATTCCTTTCAAGGGTTAATTTCATTGAAAGCTTGTCAGTGTTCAATGTTTTAACCAAATAAAGGTTTTCACGCACCTCAATAAGGATATCTCCAAGCTCTGCGTGCCCTGCAATTAAGAATTCTAGGTAATTATCATTGCTTTCAAAGATTTTTTCGTCTTCTCCAAAGATTTTAAAGATGCTGTTTTGATCATCTACACTAATAATAAGCACTTTTTTGCCTTGTGTAGCGTGGTAGTGACCCAAATAACCAATAAATGTGGTCTTTCCTACTCCGCCTTTCTTGCAAAAAGTCGAAATAACAGCCATTTAGAACCCCTCTCTTTCCAATTTTTCCCTTACTGCTTGTTCAATAAACTCGGAAACAACAATTCCTTTTTCTACAGAAGCGATTTTAAGCCTTTTTCTAAGAACTCGATCCATCGTTGCAGTATACTTGTCTCTTTTTGCAGCGATTAAAGAAGATGGTTGTTGCACAGGAGCCATTGGTTCTGTCCCAAGCGGGTTCTCTCGTTTTTTGAACGGTAAATTTTTTGAATTCATTTTAGTCCTCCTTCTAAATTTTTCAATAAAACATACATATATACATATAAAAATAAAAACATAAATAAAATAATACATAAAACCATATAAACATAAATACAAACTTAAATAAAACCATAAAAATGTAAATACAGGTTTAAATAAAACAGTATAAAAATATAGACGTAGATACACTTTTACAACCCAAATCCACTTGTTTTGGGTAGGTGAGAAAGGATCGAAAACACCACTTTTTACAATTCAATAATTAAATTTTGCAATCTTTTTTGAAACTTGTTTGTGAGGGGGCTGAAAAGGCTTAAAATTTGCGTTAAAATCGATTTTGACCCCAAACGGGTAATTTTATTAGCCCCACCACCTCCAAAACAAACGAAGCGAAAAAAATTTACTCTGAAAATGATGGTTTTCAAGGGTGTTTTGGGCTAAAACGAAGGTTTTTACCTTAAATCGAGTCGAAAAAGCAGCGAAAAAACAAAATTAGATGTACCGAAATATGTAAAAGAATAAAAACGTAAATACAAAAAACCACAAAGCCATAAAAACATAAATACAACTATACATAAAAATGTATTTAAGGTGTATAAATTTCACCAAAAATGGAATCACAGAAGTGAAAATGAACGTAAAAGAGATTCTCAGGTTTTCGCATTTGAGACTATTATACTATTGAAATGAAAAAAAATCAATACATACGTATGTATTTAAGTAAATATTTATCGAACGAAAATCAATTTTGTGAATTTATCTTTATGATCCGCGAAAACAAGCCAAAAATACAGGATTAATTTTTCGTTATCTTATGCATAATTATGTATTTATGTAAATATGCAGCTAAAAAGAAAAAAATGAATTAAGACAGAAACAAAAAAGAGATAAAATGAAACAATCTCCATACATAAATACATAATTAAGTATAACTAAATTGCTTTTATCAATCGTATATTTGAATAAATCAAACAAAAAATTGCAATAAATATTTATTTATGTAAATAAGGTTGGTGATTTTCCTCTGATTAATAAAATGAAAGGCCAAAAGCAAAGAAATAAGATCAAGTAAACGCTGTAATATAAAGTTTTCGCTAATATAACCATAAAGTTAATCTAATGAAAAGCAAAAAG
Organism: uncultured Bacteroidales bacterium; assembly: GCA_964646985.1. GTDB lineage: Bacteria > Bacillota_I > Bacilli_A > ML615J-28 > CAG-698 > UBA2253. The sequence continues at coordinate 470 of CAZYFI010000004.1, read as the reverse complement.
AAACAAATAAGCACGAATAAAGAGCGTTATTTTGCATTTTCACCTAAATAAATATAGAAGTAACTATGTATTTACGTAAAATTAAAGAATATTTATTTTTGAAAACGATAATTTTAATCAAAATGATTACATACATACATAAATAAACACAAAATCATCTTGTGTATTGTTTCATTTATGAAAGCATAAAGAAAAACAAATTAAATAAATAAAAAAAACAGAATATTGATGTATATACATAAATAAATAACAAAAAAAGAAATGTGTTTTGCGAACAAAAATATAAAAAGTGGCAAAAATGACACTATATTTTATATTTATTAACTTGTAGGATAAAATGGAAATCAACAAAGATTTAAATAACTATCAAAGAAGCGCTGTTGAAAACATCAATGTCCCTTTATTATTGATTGCTGGTCCAGGATCAGGTAAAACAAAAACACTTGTTGAAAGAATAGTCCATCTCATTA
>CAZYFI010000003.1:5624-46545 GCA_964646985.1 uncultured Bacteroidales bacterium | reverse complement strand
AACCCTCCAAATAGTATGGCAATAACAAGCCAAAATGTTTCCTTGCTTTTACTTCGGAATAGGCCAGTTAAACCAAGCCCTAATCCTACAAAGATATAATCAAAAAAGATTGAGCCAAAATGAAGAATGTACCCATCCATTAACCAGTGATTAAACCCAAAAATGATTCCACCCAAAAGTCCATATTTCAGGCCTCTTCTTAGTCCAATTGCTAAAATAGGCAAATAAGCAAATGATACACTGCCGCCTTGTGGCATTTGCAAGATAGGAATTAAATTGCTGATTAATTGCAATACAATTCCTAAAGCTACGAGAATCGACGTCTCAGTCAAAGCTTTTATTTCTTTGTTCATAAAAAAAACTCCTAGAAAAAGATTTCTAGGAATGCGCGTAAAAAAATTACCTACGCTAGCATTACCTAGATCAGGTTTAAGGGTCGTTACCTTAAGGTAACCTCTCAGCCTTAGCTCCCCATTTCATATTATATCATAAATTGAAATAGCAAACCACTGATTTAATGATTTAAATTCCAATCAATCGGTTTTAACCCATTGCTATTTAAAAATTGATTGCAACGCGAAAAATATTTTCCCCCAAAAAAGCCCCGATAAACCGATAGTGGGCTTGGATGCGGCCCTGAAACAATGATATGATTGGGATTTGTAATCAGTTGCGCTTTTTTCATGGCATGTTTTCCCCAAAGGATATATACAACCGGAGTTTCTTTTTGATTGATCAAGCGCAAAATATAATCAGTAAATGTTTCCCAGCCCATATTTTGATGACTGTTTGGAGAACCTTCTCTAACAGTCAAAACAGTATTTAATAATAATACACCTTGTTTTGCCCATTTCGTTAAATCACCGTTTCTAGAAATAGGAATATTTAAATCATTTTTCAACTCAATAAAAATGTTTTGTAAAGATGGCGGAATCATAACACCAGAAGGCACAGAAAAACATAGACCATGCGCTTGTCCGAATTCATGGTAGGGATCTTGTCCGATTATAACCACTTTCACATTTTCATAATTTGTCATGCGAAAAGCAGAAAATAAATCATTCATCGGGGGATACACTTTATGATGAGTATATTCATTTTCTAAGAATTTTACAAGAGCTAAAAAGTATGGCTCATAGTATTCTTTCTTAACAACAGCATCCCAACTTTCACTGATAATCATAATTACACTCCTAAATTGAATTAGGCCGGTTCATTACTTTTTTCTAAATACAATTTATACCAGCCATCTACACAAGAGCGGTTAAATGGATCTTTTTTTGACGCAATAAATTCCAACAGTTTATTTAAATTTTCTTTGATGATGTCTATGATTTCAACAGGATATTGCATCATTTTTATGTTAAAATCATATTCATCTCGGTCCAACAATAATATTTCTCCATCAGGAAATACTTTTACATCTAAATCGTAATCAATATATTTCAATCCTTCTTGATCAATGATAAATGGAGAACTTAAGTTACAATAATAATAAATATCGTATGTTCTAATCATACAAATGATATTAAACCAATATTTTTTAAAGAAATAACAAATAGCCGGTTCTCTTGTTTTCCATTTCCTTCCATCACCGTCGATCACGTCAACTTTATTGTTAACGATTACAACCAATTCATCTGACTCGTAAATTTTACATACATTTCGCCACACTCGATGCAATTCACCATCGTGTTTATAGCTAATAATATCCATGTGTTCCATTGTTTCACTTCTTTCATAATTGTATTATAACAAAAACAGGAGTTCATGTAAATTATTTTTTCAAAGAAGCATTCAAATAAAAAAATCTTGTCAATCAAATGACAAGATTTTTTTGTTAACGATGGTTATTAATCCATTCAATGAGTGCTTCTTTAAATACAAAGCCTTCTTTTCGCGCGATTTCCTTTTCGTTTGCAAATAATATTAAAGTAGGCACATTTGTAATATGATATTTTTCTTGAAAACTTTTATGTTCTTCTACATTGATTTTTTTAAAAGTAACATCTTTGATTTCACTTTCTACCTCATCAAGTATTTTTGCAACAAACTTGCAAGGGCCACACCACTCTGTATAAAAATCAATTAATTGTAAATTTGCTTTTTCCATATTATCCTCACTTTATCATGGCAATCGTTGCCCCTTGTCCACCTTCTCCAGCACCACCAAAACGATAACTTTCAATCAACGGTGAGGCTTTTAAAGTATTGATTACCATTTCTCTTATCACGCCAGTACCAAATCCATGGATAATAGAAACTTGATGAAGACCAGCAAATGCAGCATCGTCTAAATATTTTTCAAGTTTATCCTTTGCTTCATCAAATCTAAATCCGCGTAAATCTAAATTCGGAGAAACATCTTTTTTTATGGCAACACTCGAAGATGTTTTTTTAATTGAGTCGTTTCTTTGTTGCTCAGCAAGTCGCAAATATTTCTTATCTACTGTGACTGAAGCATTCCCAATTTGCACATCAAATTTATTGGAATTTCTTTTTTTTGTGATAACCCCATAACAGGAATAACTTTCTACATACACTGATTGATTGACTTCCAAGTCGCGTTCTTCAGGAATGACTTCAACATCGTATTGTATTTCTTCTTTTATTTCTTTGATTTGATGCTTGATTTGCGCAACTTCATGTATTTTGACTTCTCGCAATTTCATCGACTCGAGGTCAGACAAAATAGTGTTGATTTTAACTGACGTCGTGGAAATTATTTTTTTTGCTTCTTCTTCTGCAATACGCAAAATTTTATTTTTTTCCTCAATCATACTTTTATACAATTGATCTTGTTCCATAATCTTATGAGACAATTCAAGTTTTTTTTGTTCGATGAGTGATAATTTTTTATCTAACTCCGTGGTTTGTGTGGTTAATTTGCCAATAATTTTATTTAAGTCCGAATCTTTTGTACCAACGTATTTTTCTGATTGAGATAAAATTACATCGGGCAAACCAAGATGTTTGGAAATATTTAAAGCATTGCTTTGGCCAGGTATGCCTAATAATAACTTATATGTAGGCTTTAATGTATTAACATCAAATTCTACACTTGCATTGATAATATGGTCTGATTCAAAGGCATGTAGCTTTAACTCAGAATAATGAGATGTTGCGATAATCAAACACTGTTTTGCAAGAAAATAATCAAAGATGGCAATAGCCAAACTAGAACCTTCTACTGGGTCAGTTCCAGATCCTAGTTCATCTAGCAAAACCAAAGAATGATTGGTGACAAGATGAATGATATCAATGACATTTTTGATATGGGAGGAAAATGTAGAAAGGTTTTGTGAAATGCTTTGTTCATCGCCAATGTCAGCGAATACTTTATCAAAAATCATAATATCACTATTTTCATCACAAGGGATTAACATTCCCATCTTTACCATTAAAGAAAGTAACCCAATTGTTTTTAAAACAACTGTCTTTCCACCCGTATTGGGGCCAGTAATGATGATTCCTTGGTAATTTTTACCAATAGAAATATTATTGGGAATTACTTTTTCAACATTCAACAAAGGATGGCGACAATTCAACAGATCAACGATGCCTTGATTATTAATGTGTGGTTTCTTTGCATTGATTTGAATTGCATATTGCGCTTTTGCAAATATCAAATCTAGAGCAACCAAAATAGCAAAGTCATTTTGTAATTCTAAATAATAGTTGTCAATTTCAAAGGCAATGGTACGTAGTATGAATGCAATTTCGTTTTTCTCTTCTTCTTTCAGTGCATTCAAACGATTGTTAATTTCCATAATGGCAATCGGTTCGATAAACACCGTTTCTTTTGAAGCGGATTGATCATGAATGACACCAGGAATTGCATTTTTCATATCCGATTTAAAAGGTAACACATAGCGATCATTGCGAATGGTAATGGTTCCTTGTGTTAATTTTGAACTATTTTTCGCAAGTAATTCTTGCAATTTATTTTGAATGTTTCGTTCATTATCACGAATGCCTTTGCGTATTTCTCTTAGTTTTGGCGATGCTGAGTCAAGAATTTCTCCATAAGGATTGATGATTTCTTTGACCCTCATATTTAATTCTTTCGGATAAAACAGCTGAGAAATATAATTTAAAAACAGGGGACACTCAATTTTATTGCTTTTTAAAGATTCAGAAAACAAAATATTCGCTTTTATCGTATCTAAGAATTTTCCAATTTCAGAAAGATCAAGTTCTAAAATAGAACCACCTTTATGAATAAGAGAAAGTAAAAAATACATGTTTTGATTGAAATATAAAGGAAATCTACCCAATCTTTGAATGATTACTGTTGCTTCATCTGTCTCATCTAGTAAAGTTTGAATTTCATCCAAGTCTGTTTTTAATTCAATCGCTTCTAAATTGACTTTGTTTTGCTCTAGGACAACCAACTCTTGAAGAATGGCTATTATTTTATTTAGTTCTAATATGGTATAATACTTATTCATAAACAAACTCTTTCTTTTTGTTCATTTTTGTGGTATAATTAACAAAGAGGGATTATTTTTTATGAGCTATACATTAATTCTTACTAGCTCACAAGCTGGTGAGATTATAAGTAAATATCATGAATTTTCTGCGCCACATACTAACAATTATACACTATTTAAGGCTAAATACAAGCAATCGGTGATTACAATTTTTAAAACCTTAACCTTGATTGTACAAGGATCTAACACTTTAGAAGTATATAATGAAATATGTGATTTGTTGGAAATTGATAAAATGGATGAATCCATTGTCAACTCTTCTTCTTCGGTCAATCTATCTGTTGTGGGAACAGATGAAGTCGGAACAGGAGATTTTTTTGGACCAATTGTAGTGGCTGGTGCATTTGTTCCTAAAAATAAAATCCTTCATTTAATGAAAATGGGGGTAAAAGACTCAAAACTTTTAAACGATTCTAAAATTATGCAACTTGCTCCACAACTGATGAAAGACATCAAATACAGTGCTTTGGTCATGGACAATGTAAAATATAATTTTCTTACAAAAGTGCATGGTTTTAACATGAATAAGATCAAAGCCCTTTTACATAATAATGTTATTTATAATTTACTTCCAAAAATAGAAGAATATGATGCCATTATTATTGATGGTTTTACGAATAAAGAGAAATATTTTGAATATTTAAAAGGACAAGAGCACATCATCAACGACGTCCAACTAGAAGAGCAAGGTGAAAGCAAGTACATTGCAATTGCTACCGCAAGCATTATCGCCAGATATTTATTCTTGGTCAATTTTGAAAAATTATCTCAAACGGTTGGTTTTGAACTGCCGAAAGGGGCGGGACCAAAAGTAGATTTAGCAATTTCCAAATTGTTAAAAGAGCAATCAGAACGTTATTTGGATTTGGTAGGAAAAACAAATTTCAAAAATATGGAAAAAGTAAAAAAAAGGGATAACCATTAGAACAAAACTATTGGTTATCTCTTTTCTATTTTCTTAATTGATTTAATTCATCTAAAAAATATTGAGGAAGAGGAGCTTCCCATTCCATATATTGATGAAGCGTTGGATGAACAAAGCCAAGTGTCTTCGCATGTAAATACTGGCCAAATTCTGCAGCATCATTTTTCACACCATAAGTAGGGTCCCCAAGTACAGGAAAACCGATATACTTCATATGAACCCGAATTTGGTGAGTTCTCCCTGTTTCTAACACCAATTCTACAAAGGTATGACTAGAAAATCGTTCCAAGACTTGAAAGTTAGTAACAGCATGTTTTCCCCCATCAACGACTGCCATCATTTGTCTGTTTAATTTGGAACGAGAAATTGGGGCATCAATTTTTCCTAAATTGTGGCCAATGACACCATGAACGATAGCATTATATTTTCTTGTTACTTCTTTGTTCATAAATTGTAAGCTCAAATGACGATGACTTTGATCATTTTTACAAGCGACAATCAAACCAGAAGTATCTTTGTCAATGCGATGAACAATTCCTGCTCGCAATACACCACCAATTCCTGAGAGATCTTTACAATGATAAAGCAAAGCATTTACCAAGGTCCCGTGGTAGTTGCCAACGGCTGGATGAACTACCATGCCTGCAGGTTTATTAATCACAATCAAATCTTGGTCTTCATAATAAATATCCAAAGGAATCTCTTCTGGTAAAATATCATCTAACACAGGATCGGGAATGTTGAATTCAATGAAATCATTTGTTTTTAACATGAAACTTGGTTTTATCACATTGTTATTAACAAGTACCATGTTTTGATTAATATAATTTTGAATTTGCGTTCTTGTAAATTCTTCGAATTCAGATACAAGAAATTTATCTAAGCGAACACTCGCTTCTTCTTCATATTTTATGAACTTTTGGTCCATGTTACACCTGTCTTTCCAAATAATATATCAAAAGCCAGGAAAAAAACACCGACAGTAAGACACATATCTGCAAAATTAAAACTATTAAACTGGATAAAATCAAAAGTAATAAAATCCCTCACCAATCCATTGTTAAACAAACGGTCAATAAAATTACCAATCGTACCTATAACAATTAAAATATAGGAAGCACTAAAAATGGCATTGTCTTTTAAATCAAAATCTTTTGCAAGGTAAGCAAGAAAAGCCAAAGCCAAAATGGTGATAACAATGAAAAACCAAAGTTTACCTGCAAAGATACCAAATCCTGCACCATCATTTTCTAACAACCTAAACTTAAAAATCCCAGGAATTGCTTTTTGGTTTTGAATGATGTCAATATATTTAAAAGCGATTATTTTTGTAATTTGATCAATCACTATCCCAACCATAATCAAAACAATACCAATTATCATTTGTTTTCCTTTCATTATCTTGCTCCTAAAATCTGAATCGCACTAAAAACAATAATGATCAAACTAAACAAGCCAAAGCCAATATTCAATAGTTGATACCAAAAAATATATTCAGCTTCTATTTCTTGAAGATTTCGCATCTCTTTGGCACTTGATTGAGCTATCTTTACAGTTAAATAATTAGACAATCCATTGAATAACATCAAAGTTAGCCAAATTAAAATAAGATAAACACCAAATATCGAGAGATTATATCCATAAATTGCTAAAAATTGATAGATTAATAATCCAATTGGAAAAATCAGTAAGGCAGCAATTAGAAAACCAAAAATAAAAGTTGAAAAACTAGTAGATCGATTTAAGCGGATTTCATAAAACTTTTTTGTTTCTCTTCTTCCTCTTAACCAAAAATTAGGTTGTCTTTGATCATTCATTTTGTTCACCTTCTAAAAATGCAATCAGCTCTAAAAAATTACTAACTTCAACTAATTGAAAGTCAGGATTTAGTTCTTGATATTTCTCATTGGCTTCATCATAATCTTCTGGGTTAACAAAAAAATAGTCAACTTGATACAATCGTGCAGTCACAATTTTTTGTGATACTCCACCAATATCGCCAATAATGCCATCAGCATCTATCGTTCCGGTTCCTACGATGGTTTTTCCCATCGTGAAATCTTCTTCTAGTAAAGAATTGTAAATTGAAAGTGCTAACATGGCTCCACCAGAACCACCGATAGAATCAAGTTTATCTGCTAGCTCATAGTTGGGAAAAACATCAGTTAGTTTATACTCTGCAAGAGCTTCAATTCCCAATCGATAGACTGTTTCGTTGTTGGCATCGATTACTGGGATCATTTTTGCGGTAATGGTCTTTTCTTCACCATTTCTTTTAATAAACAAAGAAAAGTTATCAGTGCCATTTACTTGATCACGCAATTCCAAAAAATGACTATAATCATTTATTACAACATCATTGATTTTTATAATCAAATCTCCAATCTGCAAATTTGATTGCGAGTCTTTTGTAACAGCTGATACTCTCATTCCTAATAATTCTTTGGTAATTGTGATGGTTGGATCTTTTAATTTTGCGGCTTCATAAGCACAAATAATAGCACTTGTAATGCTATTTTCTTTTTGAATGACACCTCTTTGATACTCTTCTGCTGCCGATAGATCACTACTCGTATCAAAAGAACTAACTGAAATATTGTTTGACATATTAGCAATCAAATATTGGAACAACGAAACATTATAATGGGTATAGACTCCAATTGTGAAAATATTTCCTGAAGCATAATCTGTAGAAATGGTCAAAGAAACATTACCTTTGTTTTCATCGGTTGTTTGCGCAGTATTATTGATTAGCCCAGGTGTTATTACTACATAATCTACCTTTACAAATAGTAATACCAACGAAGCGATATAAATGAAACATAATAAAATTGTAATGATCTTTCTTTGCCAAGAACCATTGATAAATTTGTAGAAAAAATCTTTTATAAAATGAATCATTCTTGGTCAACCATTTTGATAGAAAAAGCATTCACTTTTCGATAAGATACTTTTGCAGAATCAAACATTTTTTTTGCTGCTCGATCACTTGGAGTATCTAAATATTTCTCAGACAAAAAAACAACTTCTTTGATTCCACTTTGAATAATTAACTTTGCACATTCATGACAAGGAAATAATGTTACATAAATGGTACAGTTTGATAAAGAAGAAATCGCATTTAAAATGGCATTGGGTTCAGCGTGAACCACATATGGGTATTTTGTTTCTAAGAATTCTCCGTTGTTTTCCCACGGAAAATCATCATCATCACACCCAACTGGAAAACCATTATAGCCAATTCCAACAATGCGTTTTTGAGGATTGACAATACAAGCTCCTACTTGTGTGTTGGGATCTTTGCTTCGCATTTGTGACAATATTGCTACTCCCATGAAGTATTTATCCCACGAAATATAATCATTTCTTTTCATTGCTTTCGGTTTCCTTTTCACAATCAATTATTTTTCTTAGTTCTTCTTTTGTTTTCTCAACATTTTCAAGTTTCATAATGCAAGATGAAGACGGACAAAATTCGCATTTTTCTGAGAGAACTATGTTTTGTGGTGGTTTTGTTTTTTTATTTAAATAATAAGTTACAACAAAAATGACTAAGACGCCAAATATGATTGTAGCTTGTAACCAAATTTTTGATAAGAACATGGTCAATTTCCTTTCCATAAGAATTTTAAAGTATAATCAGCCAATAATAAACCAGCAGTTGCCGTAACCGGCATATAAGATCCTAAATTTGTAATAGGAGCAACCTCTTCACTTGATGAAACTACCATAATTTTATCATAAATATGCTCTTCACGTAACTTTTTACGTATTATTTTAGCAAGAGGATCATAGGTTGACTTTTGGATTTCGACAATTTCTAGTTTTTTTAAATCAAACTTCTTCGCAGCTCCCATGGCACTAATGAAAGGAATATGATGGAACAAGCAAGATTTGATTAATAAGATTTTTTCAGGTACTTGGTCAATCGCATCAACCAAAAAGGAAATGGGATGATTAAAAAGCGAAGAGTTTTCATCAAAGTGTTCATCAATGACTGTCACTTGACAACAGGGGTTAATTTTTTTTATTTCTTCGTAAACCAAAGTTGTCTTTTTTATTCCAATTGTCTGATAATTGGCAATCATTTGGCGGTTGATGTTAGATTCTTGAACGACATCAAAATCTTGAATGATTAAGTGGCCTATTCCGCTTCGCGCCAAAGTAATAGCACAAACTCCACCAACACCACCCAAACCAACAATAGCAACTGTTGCTTGATTTAAAGATGCAAGTTTTTTCTCTCCAAGTAAATATTCTAGTCGCTCAAAATTTTTCATTTTTTTATTTCCAATTTGAGTTCATTTAATTGTTTATCAGTTGCATAGGTTGGCGCTTCACTCATAGGATCCATTGCATTTGCGCTTTTTGGAAAAGCAATGACATCACGTAGAGAAGGTGAATTGGTTAAAATCATCGCCAAACGGTCTAATCCAAGAGCAATGCCACCATGAGGTGGAGTCCCATACTTTAAAGCTTCAACAAAATAACCAAATTTATTTTTAATATCATCTTCAGACAATCCAATTGCCCTAAACATAGTAGCTTGTAGATTTTGGTCATGAATGCGGATAGATCCACTTCCCAATTCAAACCCATTTAAAACAATGTCATAACACTTGGAATGACAGGATTCAGGATTTGTAAGTATTTTATCTTTATCTTCATCTTTTGGTGAAGTAAATGGATGATGTGCCGCAACATAACGTTGTTCTTCTTCATCAAACTCAAAGGATGGCCAGTTATTAATCCACAAGAAATTGTATTTATTGTAGTCAATGAGATTCATTTCTTTTGCAATTTGGTTTCGCAAAAATCCCAATGATGAATTCGTTATTTGTGGTTGATCAGCAATGATTAATACTAAGTCATTTTCTACAACGCTTAATGTTTCAATTAATTTTTTTTCAGAATTTTCAGTTAAATATTTACTTATAGAACCACTAAATTGATTGTTCTCAAATTTTAACCACATTAGTCCTTTGGCACGATACTTTTTTACATCTAAAGTTAATCGGTCGATTTCTTTTCTTGAATAATGCTTTGCACCATTTTTCACGTTAATTGCCTTAATCAAATGATTTAGTGCAATTGCATTTTGGAAAACTGCAAAGTCAACATCTTGCACAGCTGCTGATATGTCTTGTAATTCCATTCCAAAACGAGTATCTGGCTTATCTGTCCCAAAACGGCTCATTGATTCTTCAAATGAAATGCGTGGTAAAGGCAGAGGAATATGAATGTTTTTTACATCCTTCATTACTTTTGCAACCATTTTTTCAATGATTTGATAGATATCTTCTTCATCCACAAAACTCATTTCTACATCAATTTGAGTGAATTCCATTTGCCGGTCGGCACGCAAATCTTCATCGCGGAAGCATTTTACGATTTGATAATATCTTTCAAATCCTGCAACCATTAACAATTGTTTGTACATTTGCGGTGATTGAGGTAGAGCATAAAATTTTCCAGGATGTACTCTAGAAGGAACCAAATAATCCCTAGCTCCTTCAGGGGTTGATTTTCCAAAAACTGGTGTTTCAATATCAATAAAATCTAACGCATCAAAATAAGTACGAACACTTTTTGTTATTTCATGGCGCAAACGCAAATTCTTTTGCATTGCGGGTCTTCGCAAATCAAGATAACGATATTTCATACGAAAATCTTCTAATGCATCTGTTTCATCAGCAATTATCATTGGAGGTTGTTCGGCTTCACTTAATATGGTAATTTCCGATGCAACCACTTCAATTTCTCCAGTTGGCAAATTAAAGTTTTTGCTTTCTCGTTCAATGACTTGGCCGTGAACAAGAATAACATATTCATTTTTTACCTTTTCAAGCATTTCATAACTAGGATTATCAGGCTTGCAAACAATTTGAGTGATTCCTTCTTTGTCACGTAAATCAACAAAAATTAGTCCACCCAAATGGCGTTTTTTTTGTACCCATCCTACCAAAGATACATTTTCACCAATGTGTTCAATTCGTAATTGGTTATTATGGTGCGTTCTCATTTTATATTCTCCTTCAAGAAAGTAACAACATCCTTTTGCATGATGGTGCTTTGCATTTTTGTCAATGCATTTTTTATTGTATATTGGTTTTTATTTCTTTCTTCTTCACCGATGATAATGATGAATTTTGCATTTTTACTTTCAGCAAGTTTAAATTGTGGTTTCATGGATGTATTGCGATAATCCATTTCTACAATGAATCCTTCAAAGCGAAGTTTTGTTACAAGTTGCAAGCTTTCCGTTTTTGCTTGCTTATCTAGGCCAATGACGACAACATCGGCGTCAAATACAAGATTTGGGTATAGATTTTGGCTATCTAGAATCGAAACCAAACGCTCAATTCCAAAAGCATAGCCTATTCCTGGTAAATCAGGGCCCCCAAATGATTTCACAAGCTCTGAATATTTTCCTCCACCGCATATGGTCAACCCATTTAAATCATCATTGGATTCGATTACAAATTCGAAAACCGTGTCTGTATAATAGTCTAAACCGCGAACCAAAGTAGGTGTTACAACATAAGGAATGTTTATTCCATCAAGTTGGGTTAATACTTCATTAAAGTAATCTTTCGCTTCTTGAGATAAAAAGTCTTTTATTTGTGGCGCATTTATCATCGATGGTTGGTTTTTATCAACTTTACAATCTAAAATACGCAATGGATTTCGCTCAATTCTGGTTTTACAATCTTCACAATAATTGCTAATTTCTGGTTTGAAATAGTTTGTTAAAGCTTCTGAATAAGCTTTTCGTGAAGAAAAATCACCAATAGAATTAATCTTTAAGATTACATTTTTGATTCCTAATTGTGAAATAATGCTATATGCACTATTAATCACATCAGCATCGAGCATTGGCGAAGAATCTCCAAATGCTTCAATACCAAATTGGTAAAACTGACGGAATCGACCTGCTTGCGGGCGTTCGTACCGAAACATTGGACCAAAATAAAATAACTTATTCAAATTAGAATTAGCATACATTTTATTCTCTAAAAAACTTCTAACAACGGCTGCAGTTCCTTCTGGTCGTAACGTCAAAGAACGATCACTTTTATCGTTAAAAGTGTACATTTCTTTCTTTACAATATCGGTATCATCACCAACACCTCTTACAAACACTTCTGTGTTCTCAAAAATGGGAGTAACGATTTCACGATAACCAAATTTCTTGATAAAAGACGTCATGATATTTTCTACATAACGAAATTTTAGGGTTTGAACATCATTTAAGTCTTGGGTTCCTTTTACTTTTTGATATGTCATATATGCCTCCTAAAAAATAAAAATCCTTAAAAGAATTCTTCTAAGGACGATTTACCGTGGTGCCACCTTATTCATCAATAATTGATGCACTTCATTCTTTAACGCAAGAAATACGTCCATGAGGAATCTCATAAGTGTCATTCATTGAAAAACAATTAAGTGCTCTCACTCTTCACTTTCGCTGTAAATCATTTATAATCAACTACTAATCTTAATCTGCGATTATATTTTATTTTAAGTTATTATAGTTTAAAACACAAGAAAAGTCAAGAGCGTTATTTCATGAGCTCTAAAATCACGTGAAAGATATTTATCTCACTCAAAAAAGATAATCTTCTCAAAAAGAGGGTGTTAAGTTAGAAAATATATCCAAAAATTAACTTTGAGTGCTTTTAATTTTAAAAAATTATAATAAAATGATTTTGTCATCATGAATTTCTATTAAGCGGTCTTTATACAAATTACCAATGGCAGCTTTAAATGCTTTTTTACTCATTTGAAATACATGCTTAATGACTTCAGAATCACTTTTTTCCGTGATGGCCATAACACCATCATGGGCCTTCAAATATTGTAAAAGTGTTTCACGGTCGCTTAATATGATGACTTCTTTGTGTTCAATCAAGGTCCCAGTATAATCATTTTCATTTTTAGCAAGAATTTTTACAAACGCTTCTTCACCAAGGCGGTACTTCTTTCTCATATTCGCATGATACACAAATACAATATTTAAATTTTCAGTAACCAAATTCACTCCATCTTTGGTCATACGATAAATAAAAGCTTTCACTTTTTCATTTAATGGCAATTCTTCTTTTTTGGATGCTTCCAAAATTTCGTCTTTTGTTGCCATTTTTAAGACTAACTTTTCTGCCTTAACTTTTAATCTGCCAACAACATAGTCTCCACATTTTGGCCATTCACTTTGTTCAAGAGGTAAATCATCTCTTGATAGCAATATATCTTTACTTGTACCAATATTCACAAAAATCCCTACTGTCGGGCTAACATCTTGCACTCTTGCAAAACCAATTTTAGTCGTAGTCACTGTAGGCTTATATAATGTTAATGCAAATCGACCAATCTTATCAGCATATAAAAATGCGTCAATCGTTTGATCAACATTCAAAGTTTGAAAATTGGTTTCGTTACGATGTAAAAAATATTCATCGGTTCCATCATATGTTAATACATATCCTAAATTTGTTTGTCTTAAAACTCGATACTTTTGAATGGTACCTAAAAATTCATTCATTATTTTCCTTCTTTTCTCGCTCATAATAGCCAACTTTAATGGCATCTTTGCCAAAAGTTTTTTGAACGCCTAATATTAACTTGCTAATTTGTGTTTCTTTTTCTATTTTGGATAAGTCATCAAAAATACTGACTTGTTTATCCATCGTTTGATCAGTAATTAACCTGTTTGCGAAAACTCCAACCAAACGAATGATATCACCTTGTATAAACACATCATCAAAAATATCTTCCACGACATCGTAAATATCATTTTCATTGTTTACCGGATGATATAATCCCTTGCTGCGATTGATTTGATGAAAATCGGAATACTTCACTTGAATACCAACTGTTTGCGCTTTATAATTTCCATTTTGCAAACGATAGGAAACAGAATTTGCTAAAACCTTTAAGGTTTTCTTTATTGTAATTGGGTCATATAAATCATGATCAAATGTATGGGCATTACTGATTGAAGATACTTGATCATCTAGTAATGGATTTACCAAAGAATCATCTATTCCAAACGCTCGTTCACGTAACCCAAGGGTATTCATTTCACCAATTGTTTTTTTTAGCAAATCGATGTCGGAATAATTCGCCAAATCGCCAATTGTGTTTATTCCAATTGATCTTAATTTTGGTGCTGTTTTTTTCCCAACACCAAGCATATCTTCAATAGGAAGGATCCACAAATATTGATCAATTTCCCGCTTTCTTAAAACGGTAATTCCCAAAGGTTTTTTCATATCTGAGGCCATCTTGGCAAGAAACTTATTTGGAGCAATCCCGATACTTACTGGTAATTTGTATTTTTCTAATAATTCTTTTTGCATTTTTTCAGCGAGAGCAAGTGGATGGATGTCTTTTGTTACAGAAGTAACATCTAAATATGCTTCATCAATGGAAGCCATTTCTACCAAATTCGTAATCTTGAGTAAATATGCATGAAAGAGTTGTGAATAAGTTTCATATAATTCCATATCTGGTTCTACCACGACCAAATCTTTACATAAAAGTAGAGCTTCACGTACCAGCATCGTTGTTTTTATATTGTATTTTCTTGCTAAATAATTGGGTGATAAAATAATCCCCTTACGAAGAGGGTCCAAATGCGCTACAGCAACAGGTTTATCAGCAATGTCAGGGTCTTCTGCCATTTCGCACGAAGCAAAAAAACAATTTAGGTCAATATGAAAAATTATTTTTGGGGTTTTCATCTTTTTTTTATTCCCTTTTTTTTTATAATATGTTACAATACATATGTTATATTATATCATAAATATTGAGGTGAGAAAAGTGAAAAAAGATAACAAAAATGAAAAAACACCTTTTATCAAAACAAAGGTAAAAGCGAATAATTCCATTGAAGTTGAGATTCAAAAAAATCCAGCAAATACCCTTGTAGGTAAAATACTAATTTATGTCATTGTTGTTGGTATGACCCTATTGGGTGCCGCAGCTTTGATCTTTTTAATGATTGAACTTGCAAAGCGATAATAGTTGACAACGAAGGAGAAATGAATGATGGATCCAAAAGAACAAGTATTACAAGCAATGAAAGAGGCAAATCAACCGCTTAGCGCTGGTGATGTTGAAAAATCAACCGGTTTGGATCGAAAAATCGTTGACAAAGCATTTAATGAACTTAAGAAAGATGATAAAATATTTTCTCCAGTTCGCTGCAAGTGGCAACCAAAATAAAACTAGAAAACGAATCAAGTCGTCTTGATTCGTTTTTATTTGCTATTTAAAAGTTCTTTTGCTAAGTTAACACTCGCTGTGGTTATGTTGCCGTTGGAAATCATTTTAGCTATTTCTTCAATTCTAGATTCTTTTGTTAGGGAATCGAGTTGAGTCGTTGTTCTGCCCAAATCAGTTACTTTAGATATTCTTAAATGATGATTGGCAATAGCAGCCACTTGAGGAAGATGTGTCACACATAATACTTGTGATTGATTGGCGATGCTCTTTATTTTATTGGCGATGCTATAGGCAATGGATCCCGAGACGCCATTATCAATTTCATCAAAAATAATCGTTTGTAAATCAAGTTTTTCACTGACAATGGTTTTTAAAGCCAACATAAACCGAGATAATTCTCCACCTGATGCTACTTTAGATAGTGGTTTAAGTGGTTCCCCTGGATTAAAAGAAATGTAAAAATCAACCAAATCAATCCCATCATTATAAAACGTGGTGGGATTATTGTTTTGAAAAGCAATTTCAAATCGTGTATTTGGTAATTGCAAGTCTGCTAAATTATCAATAATCGCTTGTTGTAGCAATGATGCAAGTTTCTTGCGATGTTTGCTTATTTCTAAAGCAATTTCTAAAGTTTTATGAAAAGCCATATCAAGTTGTTGCTTTGCTTCTTTTAAACGATCATCAAAATTTTCAATCAAATTGATTTCTTCATTTAATGAAAGTTGATAATCGACTAATTCTTGCGTTGTTTTTTTGTATTTACGCTTTAAATCAGAATAAAGCCCCAAGCGCTCATTAATTTGATCAAGTTCTTGCAAATCAAAATCAAAGTTCTTATATAATTTGCTTACTTCTGCTACTTCATCACAAAGATTATAATAATCATCTTCCATCTTTTTCTGAATTGTACCATAACGTTCATCGAATTTTACAACTTTACTGAGTGTTGAAACAGACTCATAAAGATTTTCTAAAATTTTTTGTTTAGAAAATAAAGACAAGACTTGATTGACATTGGTACTTATTTGCTCATAATGGCTCAAATAGTGCGCTTGCTGTTTAAGTTGTTCTTCTTCTTGAATAGATAAATTGGCCGAGTTCAGTTCTTTGATTTGAAATTTTAAAAATTCCAGTTTTTGTGAATCGTCAGCATTTCTTTTTATTAAATTTTGGTAATTTGAATTGGCTTGTTTGTATCCTTTTAGATTATTTTGATACTCTATCAACAAAGAGTTCGAAAAAGAATCATCGATGAATTTTAAATAATTCTTTGGATTAAATAAGCCTTGCGTATCATATTGGGTATGAATATCACCAATGCTTTCCGATATTTCATTTAACTGATTTAAAGATATCGCTTGATTATTAACTTTGCAAATGCTTTTCCCATTCGCATAAATTTCTCGTTTGATAATTAAATAATCACTAGAATTAAATTCATTGCCAATGAGATCTGCCATTTGCGGTGTGTAAACTGAAAATATTCCCTCAATCGTAGCTTTTGTTTCGCCAAAGCGAATCATTTCGACTGAAGCACGTTTCCCAAACAACAAACCGATGGCATCGATTATGAGTGATTTTCCCGCACCAGTTTCACCAGTTAGGCAAGTCATTTGATCCTGAAATTCTATTTGCATATTATCAATGATGGCAAAGTTCTTTACATTCAATGAAACTAACATATTCTATCCCTTTACTTGATTTTTTAAAATTTCTCTTATGTCTAAACCTAATTCTTTTTTGAGTGATTTAACTGAACCGCTATGAACAAATTGATCATGAATTGCAATTGCTTCAATTTCGATATTTAATTTATTGCAAGTATTGGCTTCAATGATGAGTGATGCTAAAGATCCATTCAATACCACTTCTTCATAAATTAAGATCTTTTTACCCGATAGAGTTTTTAATAATTCTAAGTCAATTGGCTTAATAAACCGAGCATTGATGATACCAAGCGGCAAAGACTCTTCTTCAATAATCGTCTTGAATTTATTGATGACAGGACCGTAAGAAATAATATTGATAGCATTCAATGGCTTTACCATTTCCCATTTCCCATATTGAACCACTTCAGTCATGGTAATCTCTGTGCTAATGTCACCTCTAGGATAGCGTACCACAAAAGGACCGTTATGCTGATTGATAGCGATATCAATTAACTGTTCTGTTTCTACAAGAGATCTTCCCATGGCTACAGTAAAATTTGGTAAGTGGGTCAAAAAAGCAACATCAAAAGTTCCTTGATGGGTATCTCCATCCGCACCAACAATCCCTGCTCTATCAACCAAAAATACAACATGTGAATTTGTACGCGATATATCATGATTTAAAGCATCGTAAGCTCTTTGTAAGAATGTAGAATAAATAGAGATAACAGGAATCGAATGCGTTTTAGCCATGGCTGCGGCCATAACGACGCCTAATTCTTCAGCAATGCCCACATCAACGATTTGCTTTGGTAACTCTTTTGCAAACTGATCAAGACCAGAACCATGAATCATCGCTGGACAAATGACAGTTATTTGCGGATTTCTTCTTGCTTGTTTTAAAATGATATCTCCAACACCTTGGCTCCAGGATATATGATTTGGTTTTATCGTTTTTAATTGTTTTCCAGTTTCAATGTCAAAGGGACCAATTCCATGCCAAGTTCCAACTTGGTCATTTTCAGCAAATTTATATCCCATTCCTTTAATTGTCTTAACATGAATGATGATGGATTGATTGGTCTTTTTTGCATATTCCAAGTAACGAATCAATGTTGCAAAATTATGACCATTTATTGGTCCAAAATAACGGAATCCAAGCGAACTAATGACAGTGTTTTTATAAGCCAATGTTTTAATCGCTTCTTTCACATTATAAAACATGCGATGAATAAACTTAGGAGTTATTTTTTTTATAAATTGATATGATTTTCTTATTCTAATGCGATTAAATATTTTTGATAAGGAACCAACATTTTTTGATATTGACATTTCATTATCATTTAAAATAATAATCGCTTTCTGATCTTTTTTTGAACCTAAATAATTTAAAGCAGACAAAGCCAATCCATTTTGAATGGCACCATCACCAATAACGGCAATGACTTCACCAATGTCTTCACCTTTTGATTTTGCTTCTAAAAAACCAGCAGCAGCTGAAATGGATGTTGAAGCATGGCCTGCTTCCCAAACATCATGCTCACTTTCCGAATATTTTAAAAAACCACTTAATCCATCTTTTTGTCTTAACGTGTTAAATTGTTGACTTCTTTTTGTTAAAATTTTGTGTGTATATGCCTGATGGCCAACATCAAAAATTAATTTATCATGAGGACTATGAAACACATAATGAAGAGCAATCGTTAATTCAACAATGCCTAAATTTGCAGATAAATGCCCTCCTGTTTTACTGATGTGAAAAATTAAAAACTCTCTGATTTGTTTTGCAAGCAAATCAAGTTCTTCAATATTTAATTTTTTTATATCTTCTGGAGTAATTATACTATCTAAATTAATCATAAAACCCTCTTTACAAAATGATAAAGAACATTTTCTCCAATTAAGCATTGAATTGCCTTCAATGTTTCATTTTTATGATACTCGTATAATTCTTTGGCTTTATCAAGACCTAAAAAATGAGGAAAAGTGTGAGATTCAACGTTATCTTTATTGTCATAATCTTCAATATCATCTTTCGTTTGAAAAGCAATTCCGAAATGGTAGGCTATTTTTTCTAAATGATTCATAGTTTCCGAAGTTTGATTCGCAAGTATTCCTGCAGAAATCAAACTCAAAGAAAATAAATCACCTGTTTTACGTGAATGTATAGTCATTATTTGTTCAATCGATTCTTTGCTTACCGGGGTAATGTCTAGTGTTTGGCCATAGATCATGCCATTGCTTCCTGCCTTGTGCAAAGCCAAAGCAAGCAACCTTAATTTTACGTGTTCGTTCACATTTGTTTTCAAAATCCAAGAAAAAGAATCCGTCAACAAAGCGTCTCCAGCTAAAATCGCAATTGCTTCAGGAAACTGTTTATGCAAAGACGGTTTTCCTCTACGCTCATCATCATTATCCATTGCTGGTAAATCATCATGGATTAATGAATAAGTATGAATCATTTCAATTGCTGATGCCATATATTGACCTAATGGTACATCTTTTCCCAAATCAGTTAATGTTAAAAGTAATAAAAGAGGTCTTAACCTTTTTCCCCCAGGAAACAAAGCATAACGGATTGCATCTTGTAACAACTTATCTTGAATGGTCCTACTATATTCATCTAAACAGTCATTCACAAGATTGATATAGCTATTCATTGCTAACATTCATCTTTTGTAGTACCAACTCTTTGGCACTTAGTAGTTTTTCCTTACATTGCACACTCAATTCCATACCACGTTGGTATTTTTTGATTGCATCTTCTAGGCTTAAATTACCACTTTCAAGTTCTTTCACTATTTCTTCTAATTCTTTTAGTAATTCTTCAAACATAAATTAATCCTCTTTTCTCTTGGTTTTTCCTTTAGGAATGGTTTCTAATTCACCATCATAAAAATGTACTTTAACAGGGACTTTTAAGTCAACCGCTTCAATATTAGTTAATAAAATATTGTTTTGATATGTTAAAGTATACCCTTTTTTCATGATATTTTTCGGATTTAACAACTCTAATTTTTGTTCAAGTTTTTCTAAATATTGCATTTTATCTTTGATATATTGGGTGAATATCTTAGTTGCTTGATTTATTTTTTCTTGTACATCATTTTCTTTTAGAACTATTTTTCCCTCAATATTGTATAATTGCAGTCGATGATGCAAATTATTTACTGCTTCCAAATGATTTGTTATGGTAGTCAGTGGAGAAAATTGCTGTAATTTTGCGAATGTTTGCATAAAGTTATTTTCTTTTAGTTTGATAACTTCGTTAAAGTTGCGAAAATGATACGTATCAACGATATTTTTATAAGCATAATATTTTCTTTCGAGTATCTTTTTGAAATAAAAAGCAATTAATTGCGTTTTTTCATTTATCAATTGTGCTATTTCATTTTGGTTTTTAGTCAGCATTACTGCTGCTCCAGTTGGTGTTGGGGCACGCATGGAGGCAACAAAATCACATATTGTAAAATCTGCTTCATGTCCTACCCCACTCACGGTTGGAATTTTGCTTGCAAAAATTGCCCTCGCCAGTTGTTCGTCGTTAAAACAAGATAAATCTTCTTGACTTCCTCCACCACGCCCAATAATAATCACTTGCGCTAGATTGTCTTTATTTGCTTGTTTTAAAGCACTGATGAGCGATTTAGGTGCCGATTGTCCTTGCACCAAAGCTGGGTATAAATAAACTTTTGTTAATGGGAAACGCTTATAGACGGTTGAAGTGATATCATTAATCGCATCTCCTGTATCAGAAGTAATGACAGCGATGCTTTCAATGAAATTTGGAATTGGCAACTTTTTGTCTTGGTCAAACAAACCTTCTTTTTGCAGTTTTTCTTTCAATCGCAAGAAATTTAAATAACTTTCACCCAAACCAGCCTGGCGCATATCAACTACATTTAAGCTATAAGATCCGCCCTTTGTATAAACAGAAACTGAAGCTTTAATCAAAACCATCATTCCATCTACAGGAATAAAAGTGAGCGATTTTGCCGATGAGCCAAACATAATAGCGCGAATTTCTGACTCTTCATCCTTTAAAGAAAAATAAAGATGTCCTTTAGAAATGCGGAAGTTGGAAACTTCACCTTGAATAAGAACACTTCTTAAAGCATTATCTGTATCAAATTTATAAGCAATGTATTTATTTAAGGCTGAAACAGTTAAGTAGTTATTTTCCATCGATGCTTTTCCTAATTTCATCAAGAAGCTTATTATTAAATTTTGATGATAATCCATCATCAAGTTCACTGTATTCATGAGTTAAGTTAAGAATTTCATTGATAATAATGTTTTTCGGAGTGTTTGTATAAAGCATTTCGTAAGTAGCGATTCGAATTAAGTTGCGATCAACAATCGACATTCGTTCAAATGTCCAATTTCGTAAGTTTCTACTCATGATCCTGTTTATTTCATCCCAATGATTGATGACACCATCAACAATTTCCAGGAAAAAATCTTCATCTACCGATATTTCTTCTTCTTCAGAGAATAGTTGATTTAAATAATCGTAGTTGATTTTCTCACCTAATAAATCATAATTATATAAAACAATCATAGCTTTGATTCGACTATTATTTCTTTTCATTTTATCACCATACTATTCATATTTTAGCATATTAGCTCATTTTTTAAAAGTAAAATATCTTTTTTTCAAATAATAAAAGGCTTCAATGTTTACCATTGAAGCCATGTTCTTACACAAGAGCTTCGTCATTATTTATTATAGATAGAGTAATCAAATAATAAAGAGAAAAAGCTAATATATAAATGTCTAAGAGCTTCGGAATAAACCACAGTAAAACAAAGAAGATAAGTGTAACCGGAATGCTTGCAATCGCCCCAATATTATAATATTCTTGGAATCTTTTAAATTTCCCTTGGCGATGAAAGAATACCCACAAAATCAGAATGGTTATTGTGGTAAAACAAACACCAACAATAAAACTATATGTGAAAAATTGCAATTTAATGGTGTTTTTATTGCCAATGATAATTTGGTCTAAAAGATAATTTCCAAGCTGATACCCATTTTGTTCTGGATTGTCGATAGAAAAAGAAAAATCGCCAATGTTATTTTGATAAAAAACCTTTTTGGTATCAGAATGAAGTTTGATTCCATTATGCTCAACATTCAATTGATCAATTCCGTCTGGATGAGCTTGAAAATAAAGTGCGTCGGAATATAAAATAATGAGATAATTTTCCTCATTTTGCACATAAGGAAATTGTTCCATCGTAAATCGAATATCGGGATCGTAGTAAACTTTGACTCCTTCTACTTCTAAATAAACTTGTTCAATGTCAAACAAATCGATTACAAAATATACATTTTTAGTGATTCCATCGTGTTGAAATGAAAAGTTTGCTTCATAGTTGTCAACTTCAGCCATTTCATTACATTTGAGTTCTTTTCCGTCTTCAACTTGGCATTCTTTGTCAACCAATGTTTTAATTACACTGTTCACAACCAAAGTATCAGGAAATTGATTTAAAACTTCATAATTATAGTTGTTTAAAATAGTTTGTTCGTTTAGATTGCTATTTTGACTGGGTGGAAGTGCAATGATAAACGAAGAAATGACAAAAATGCAAATTGAAACGATAATACTCATGGATTTATATTTCATCATCCACCTAGGTAAGAACAAAGATTTAATGAAATCTTTAAATTTCATTTTTCACCTCCGAAAAGAAAACTAAATATCTGTAGGGCTGTTGTTTATTCGATATAAAACAAACAAGAAGTAAATCGAAAATAAGAAAATATAAGCATTTAGAATGGCAGGAATGAACCAAGAAACACTAAAAGTAACCAATAATGGAATCACACTGGTTAGAGAGGCGATATTGAAATACTCTCTAAATTGTGTTAATTTGCCATTTCTCTTAAAGAATAACCAGAAAATTAATACCATTAATAGTGGGAACAACACACAAATAAGCAAAGTATTAATAAAAGCAGTTGATCTTGCATAAGCCGAAAGACCCAATATAACTTGGTCAATAATATATGCGCCCATTAAATGGCCATACGTTTCTGGTGCATCAATATTTAATTTGAATTGTGGTATGTAACCTTCATAAAATAAAGTAGTCGATATTTCTTGAAGAGGTTGCTCGTTGTGTTGTTTCTCAAGTTCACTCAACCCGCGTTGTTGTGCTTGAAAATACATATATTCTGTCGTTAAAAGAACAAAATAATGTTCAACATAATTTTCATAAGGGAACTTTTCTAAATTAAAATCCTCAACTGGATCAATAGAAGACAGTTCTTCTTGGTTGTTTTCAATATAAAAATGAATCTTTTTTGTAATGGGTGTTGGATATTTGGTGTTGGTAATGGTAAATTCAATGTCTTTTTTTACTATCTCTTGATTGGCAATTCCAGTACAGGTTAATTTAAATTCTGGATTGGCAAAACACTCATAATTATCTATTTCTACAAAAATAGCATTAATGATATCATCATCAGGTATTTCTTGAAGAGCTAAGAAATTATAATCATCGCGATAAAGTTCAGAACTTTTCGCAGCTTGATGTCCATAAGGAATAGCAAGCAGGTAAGCAGACAAAACAAAGACAAACAAAGCAATTAAAACTGACATTGTTCTAGCTTTTGCCATTGATTGGGGAATTATAAATATTTTTAAAAATTCAGTTATTTTTTTCATAATCTATCCTTCTAGTTTTCATAATGCTTGTATTATATCATAAAACATGGTTTTGAACAATGGTTATTTTTCATCATTTTGTACAAGAGAAATCAATTTTTCACTTTTGTATTTTCCATTTTGATATTCTAAATAATCAAAATTTGTCAACAATTCTAAGTCAAACCACTGACAAAACTTTAATAAATTTATACGTTCTTGATGAGATAAAACATCATTCACACATACACCAAAGATCGAATAATCTGCCAACAAAGTGAAATTCAATTGCATAAATATACGATTGCTAACCATCACCTTTACATGATAATCCCCAAGTTGACCAAACAATTTTTCAAATCGGGTTGAATAGTCTTCTATAATGATGACCACATGTTGAAACAAAGCATAGTGATTTGTAAAAAACTGGTCTTTCAAAAGTATTTCTATGGCTTTTGTGGAAAGATTAATGTAATATAAGAGATTATTTTCTGGATTCATTTCTCTAAAAAGTTGTTTGATTGCTAATATTTGAAAAGGAACAAGCACCAAATCAGAAGCAAATTCGGTAATTGATTCCTTAGGCATTAATCCAGGAATATTATATTGAACCAAAAAAGACTTAGGACCGGGGTTTTTCAAGATAAGTTCCAGCAACAAAATATCAACAGATGATTTTCTGAGTTGTTCTTGCAAACAATAAGAAATAGAAGTCATTTTTAGATACTTTTTATGAATTTCATCACTAAAAACTTGATATCTTTCTGAAGAACGCAAAGAAATCTCTGAAAAAGTAATCAGTTCATCAATGTTAAAACTATCTCTTGGATATCTTACTAAACTTGCTTTTGTTTCAAAATTAATATTGAAATTTTGATAGCGTAATCCACGATCGGATTTTTCTAAAACAGATCGAATTTTACGGTCTAAAACTCTTTGATCAGAGATATCTAAAAAAGAACAAAATGTTCCATCTGGCAAATAAAATGTAGTTTCAGAAAATTCATTTTTAATTTGCTGATAAAAATATTTGGTTGTTTGCATAGCAACTTCTGAATTTAAATCATGTAAGTTGAGTATTTGAAATCTAGCCAAAGCAAATTTAAAGTCTAAATCTTTCGTTTTCGATTTCAATTCATCAATAAACAATGAAAATGCATTTTCATCATCCATAGCAAATTTTTGCTGTGAAATAGGAATATAATGTTCAATCTTGCGAATGGTACCAACATAAAACTTTATCATTCCTTCTTTATTTATGTATGGTGAAGCCGCTTCTTTTACATTTATTTCTTGGTTACCTATTGTTAAACGATATTGCACTTCATATTTATTACCTTGCGCTATTGCTTCATTTATTACGGAAAATTGTCTTTGATCTTCGATATTAATAAATTCATTGTATTCTGTTCGATCAAGCATTTGTTCATCAATTCTCAAAAATTGGCTTAATTGTGAAGTGCAAATCATTCGCTTTTTTATGTGATCAAAATAAAACATGCCATCTTGCAATGAATTCATGGCAATTTGGAGTATGTTTTTTTGACTGCGTAAACTTTCTTGATAAAACAAACTGATGAGCTTAAACTCAAGCAATTTGCAACCAATTTTTAAAAGTGCCATAGAGTCAACGTCAAGCAAGGAAGAATCATTTGCAGTAAATATCGCACAAGCAAATAACTCTTGCTCGTAATGAATCGGTATGGCAATGAGCGATTGCACAAGTGATGAAGTATATAATTTATCATTCAATACATTTTTCAATGGTAATGATGAATCTTGAAAATCAACCATAATTTCATGATTTGCGGTTACAAGCATTTCTACAATGGTGCCATTTAAATTACTATAAGGGATTTCACGCTCGTAAAGACGTTGTTTTTTATATTCATATGAAGAAACTTGATTAAAATTTTCAAAAAATTCTGGTAATGTTGCGAAATTTGCTTTAGAAAAGACAATAAATAACGCCTCTTGAAATCCTACTATTTTTTCTAAATGCTTGGAAAACTCCATAAAACATCCACGTTCATTATCACTCAAAGAAGCTAAATTAGAAAGAACAATGGTTTTTTCTATTTTTTCTATTAGTAATCGTAGCTTTGCATTGATTTCTAAGTTCTTTTCATCTTCACTCAAAGTTTCTAAAGCATCACTATCTCTTTTTACAATTTGTGATTCCAAAGTATCTAATATGGTTAATATCGGCTTTAATACTTCTTTTAAGTTTTTATCGCGCGTTATTTTTTGTTTTAAAATATTGCGATAAAACATTTTTTTCACAACCAAATCATCAGAATTTTCGATTGCTTTTTGGTATTTCAAAATAAGTTTCTCAAAATCATCCCATTGTTCAAGATTAATAAGTAATTCTAAGTATTCATTTAGAATACCCATATAATCACTTGTCAATACAGGTATTTTATGAAACAAATCATGAAAACTTTGCTTGGCGTATTTATAGTTTTTTTCAAGCAACAATAGCTTCGCATTCAAATATTCACAATACATTTTACCTTCATAATCTTTTAATTTATCAACCAACTTCATACCTTCAGAAAGAGTTTTTTTTGCTTCCGCAATCAATCCATCATCAATATATAATTTTGTTAAATTACTGAGCGTTAAGGCTTTCAAAGGTTCATCGGGAAAATTACTTAATATTGCTTGCAAATGGGAAGAGGCTTTATCGCGTTGATTTAATTCTGCATAAATATATGCCATTTCTAAATACCAACGATTAACTTCGTCATGATTGTCTAAATTTAAGTAATTGCGCTTTAAAAATGCATAACGATATGCACTTTTAAAATTCTTTTTTTGAAAATAGATAAATATAATTCGTTCTAAAAAAGATAGATAAATATTTTTAAAAACAACTGTATCAATGATATGTAGTGATTTCATGGCAATGGCCAAAGCATCATCAAAAAGATGATTGTCAATATAAATATCAATGATCAAAACATCACATAGATATTGATATTCTTGATTCAACTCAATCAAACATTGGTTTTTCAAATCGACAATAGACGAGAAATCAGATAAAGTCAATTCTCTACCACTTAATTCATGATATCTTTCTTTGATTTCCATAATGAGTCACCTTTCTATATATCCTATCATTTTATTATAACACAGTAAAAAGTAAAAGTTAAGACAAAAAAAGTGGCGGACGCCACTTAAAGTTCAATAATGATGGTTACAGGACCTGAATTTGTAAATTGAATGTCCATGTGTGCTCCAAAGACACCTTGTTCAACTGTTAAACCTGATTGTTTTAGTAAACCATTAAATTGATTATACAAAATGATGGCATTTTCAGGTGCTAAGCTATCGGTAAAAGAAGGACGATTCCCTTTTTGCAAATTTGCATATAAGGTAAATTGTGAAATAGAAAGAATCTCCCCTTGTACATCTTGAATGCTTAAATTCATTTTTTGATTATCATCTTCAAATATGCGAAGATTTACTATTTTTTTCACCATTTTGGGAAGAACATCAAAAGTATCTTTATTTTGAAAGCCAACAAGAAGTAAATATCCTTGCTTTATTTTACCCACTTCTTGATTGTCAACAACACAACTAGCATGAGATACTCGTTGAACGACTACTTTCATTTAATCACTCTTTCTATGGAATGAACATCACTTATTTTGTTAATATTGGCAATTGCTTGATTAAGAACCAATAAATTAGGAACTTCAAGTTTCACCTTCGTCAACAAATCGCCATCCTTATTTTTCCCTGATGAAATTTGCTTGATGGAAACGGCAACACTGTTTAGTGAATTGATCATTTCAGCAACAATATTGCGACGGTCAAATGATAATATGGTAATAATCGTTTCGTAATATTTCTTTGTGAAATCATCATCCCAAAAAACTTCAATAAACCTTTGTTCATTGGAATTCTTCATATTGTGACATTCTAAGCGATGGACGACAATGCCATATCCTTTGCTTACATAACCTACAATTTCATCTCCTAAAATTGGATGACAACAATTTGCTAGTTTGATTTGCGTTTTTGTAAGTCCTTCTACAATAATTCCCCAGTCATTGGTAGAATGATGGGTCTTTTTCTTTTGATCTTCAATATTATACTGATGAATTAAGGCTTCTTCGTCTAATTTCTCCATGCGACCAGCCAAACGATTGGCTGCTCCTTTTGCAGAAATAGAATTTTTGCCAATTTCATAGTAAAAATCTTCAAGATTGTTCACTCCAAATTTTCCAAAATTTTGTGAAACAATTTTATCATCAAGTTTTAGTTGAAGAATATTTTCTTGTTTGAGTGTACGTTCAAACTCTTCTTTCCCAGTTAATACCAAAGCATCTCTTTTTAAACGATTTAATACAGAAATAATTTTATGTTTGGCATGTGATGTTTTTACGATTTTTAACCAAGCTTCATTTGGGCCATTAAAATTCCTTGACGTTTTGATTTCAATGACATCACCGGTTTTCATTTTATAAGTAAGAGGAACGATTTTTCCATTGACAATGGCACCAATGGTGTGATTTCCGACTTCAGTATGAATCCGATAGGCAAAGTCAAGGGGGGTTGCTCCAGTTGGGAAATCTAAAACATCTCCCTTTGGAGTAAACACATAAACGTTGGCACTAAAAATATCTTCACGAATCGTATCAAGGGGATCGCTGTCTTCAGACTCTCCAATTTCTGCATAAGTCAATAGTTCTTTATACCATTTCAATTTAGCAGCAATTTCCATTTGCTCTTCTTGTGGTGAATAATTTTTATTTTCTTCTTTATAAACCCAATGAGCTGCAATACCAAATTCAGCTATCTCATCCATCTCATAAGTTCTAATCTGAATTTCATAAATTTTTCCATTGATTCCCACAATAGTTGAATGCAATGATTGATACAAGTTAGGTTTTGGAGTAGCTATATAATCTTTAAAACGCTTTGGAATCGGTGTCCAATGGCCATGAACCAAACCAAGCACATGATAACAACTCTCAATGGTAGGAACAATGATTCTTAGTGCCATTAAGTCATAAATTTGGTCAAAATCCAATCCCTTGCTTGTCATTTTTTTACAGACACTATAAATGTTTTTTACGCGTCCTTTGATATCATATTTTTCAATATGATTTTGCGACAACAGCTCCTCAAGACTAACTTGCATCTGTCTAATATCTTCTTCGCGAACGGATTTTTGTTGATTAATCATATCAAAGATATTTTGATATTGTTCTGGATCAAGATATTTCAAACTGGTATCTTCTAGTTCTGCTTTAATCCGATACATACCCAATCTATGTGCTAAAGGTGCATAAAGATCCATTGTTTCTTTTGCAATTTTAATTTGTTTTTCTGGCGTTTGAAATTCTAACGTTCGCATATTATGAACACGGTCTAGAAGTTTTACCAAAATGACTCTAATATCTTTTGCCATTGCTAATAGTATTTTTTGATGCGACTTTGCAAGGGCTTTTTCTTTGGTCATGTACTTTAGTTTGCTAATTTTAGTAACACCATCGACGATGTTCGCGACATCAATTCCAAACATTTCTGTCAAACGTTCTTTGGTCACATCAGTGTCTTCTAAAATGTCATGAAGCAATCCGGCGGCAATGACTGCCGGAGAAACATGTAACTCAGTCAGCATAAACGCCACTTCAATCGGATGTTGGATGTATGGATCGAGTGACTTTCTAAATTGGCCTTCGTGCTTCAACTTTGCAAATTCATAAGCACTTTGAATCAACTCAATATTTTTAGAATTATGCAAATATTCTTGTGCTTGACGAATGACATCTTGAATTGTTTTCTTACTTTCCATCATACAACCTCCTTTCAAAAATTGATTGCTATTGGATTAATATTTGATTAATGCTTTGACAGGATACTCTTTTATTGTTTCTCGACCTTTTAAATCTTCTAATTCAATTAAGAATCCACATCCTACCACAATTCCACCTAACTTTTCTACAAGTTCAATGGTTGCTTTCACCGTTCCACCAGTAGCTAAAAGATCATCAATGATTAAAACTCTTTCATTTGGCTTGATAGCATCTTTGTGCATACATAATGTATTCTGTCCGTACTCTAACTCATAAGAGAGCGAAACCGTTTCTCGGGGTAATTTATTTGGTTTTCTAATGGGAACAAAACCCACTTGCATTTCATATGCAATTGGACATCCAAAAATAAATCCTCTGGATTCGGGTCCAACGATAACTTCTGCTTTTTTGTCAATCGCAAATTGCTTTAACTCATCAACTGCAGTTCTAAAAGCTATGCCATCCGCCATGAGTGGGGTAATATCACGAAAAAGAATTCCTTCAATGGGAAAATCCTTTATTGTTGCAATGTATTTCTTATAATCCATAATTATCTCCTTATGATGTAAATATTATACCAAAAAAGAATGATAAATACTAGTTGAAGCTTAAAAAAATAACCTTCTGTCTCATGACATTGCCTTTACTAAAATGATTCCTTGTGATAAAATTATCATAGGTGATAAAAATGGAACCATTAGCATATAAATTACGTCCTACTTCAATCGATGACATCATAGGTCAAACCCATTTGGTTGGGAAAAATGGTGTCATTCGAAAAATGGTAAATAATAAAGCCATCCCTTCCTTGATTTTATTTGGGAACCCAGGAACAGGGAAAACAACGATTGCCTTAGCAATCAGCCATGATCTTGCTCTTCCATGCTTTACTTTTAACGCTTCGATTGATAATAAAGCAAAATTAAAAGAAATCATCGAACATATTTCTGATGCTACACAAACCATCATCATAATTGATGAAATTCATAGAATGAAAAAAGACATTCAAGACTATCTTTTGCCTTATGTAGAAAGCGGAAAAGTGACAATGATTGGAATTACCACAATCAATCCATACCATTCCGTTAATCCTGCCGTTAGATCTCGTTGTCTTGTTTTAAAACTTAATAGTCTAACAAATGATGATTTGCAACAAATATTGTATAAGGCAATTGCTTGTTTTGACACAAAAATTTCTTTTGATGAGCAAGCTACGGAATATTTGGTCCAAAT
The DNA here is from genome assembly GCA_964646985.1 of uncultured Bacteroidales bacterium. GTDB lineage: Bacteria > Bacillota_I > Bacilli_A > ML615J-28 > CAG-698 > UBA2253. The sequence goes on along the minus strand of CAZYFI010000003.1, from coordinate 15,546 downwards.
GGCAAACGGTGATGCAAGAGCATTAATCAATATGATAGAAGGAATTTATTTTTCGAAAACAGATCAAGACATAATTAATTTAGAGTATGCGAAAACGATTATATTAAAACCATCCATCAATATTGATAAAAGCGATGACAATTATTTTGATACCTTGAGTGGTTTACATAAATCCATACGCGGAAGTGATGTAAATGCGAGTTTACACTATTTGGCGAAATTATTAGCATCAGAAGATTTGCTTCCACTCATTAGAAGACTCTATTGCATTTGTTATGAAGATATTTCACTCGCAAATCCACAAATGGGTCCAAAAGTAAGGGCTGCTTGTGAGTGTGCTTTAGAATTAGGAATGCCAGAAGCTAGATTACCACTGGCAAGCGTTGTCGTTGAAATGGCGTTATCGCCAAAATCAAATAGTACTCTTATTGGCATCGATGCGGCTCTAAAAGACATTGATGAAGGAAAAAGTGGCACACTGCCTGTCCACTTAAAAAATGTTTATGCATTTGATCAAGATAAAAATAAATACAAATATCCGCATGATTATCCAGGCGCATGGGTAAAACAACAATATTTACCAAATGCAATAAAAAATGCAACTTACTGGCAACCAAAAACAACAAGTAAGAACGAAGAAATGCTCAAAGAAAGATTTGAAGCCATTGAAAAAGCAAAAAAAGAATAGTGAGTAAGTTATGAAAAAAATAATATTATTTTTCATTGTCTTTGTGTTATTTGGTTGCACCAATCCTCAATATTTCGTCATCGATGACACCAAAATTATCGCTTTCCAAAATGTTTCTGATGATGTTGTTCATCTCACCATTCCTGAGGGCATCACTGAAATCAAAACGAACTTGCTAGTTTTTGCTCATTTAAAAACAATTCAATTACCAAGCAGCCTTAGTTTTTTGAACCCTAATATTTTTATAGGCTGTGAAAAACTCACGGAAATAGTTATTTCTGATGATAACGAAAAGTTTATGACAAAAAATGGAGTTCTTTTTACCAAGAACGAAAACATTTTATTATATTATCCTGAAGGAAAGACGAGTTCTTCTTTCATTGCTAACAATCCATCGATTGGAAAAAAAGCTTTTTACAACAATGTTTATTTAGAAGAAATCATCTTAACAAATGAGGTGTTGAAAATAAATGATTCTGCTTTTGAAGGCTGTAGCAATCTGAAGCAAATAACTTTATCAGAAAATTTAAGAGAAATTCCTAATTTTGCTTTTAAAAATTGCATCAATTTACAAGAAATAGAAATTTCTCCATTGGTAAAAACCATTGGCGAACAAGCTTTTGCCAATACGATTTCTTTAAAAAGCCTAATGATTCCAAGTCATGTATTCTATATAAAAAATGAAGCTTTTTTTAATTTCTCAACAAATCAAACCATTTACTTTGATCATGATGGGGAATTTATATTATGGGATTCCACGTGGAAAAATGGATGCATGGCGCAGTTATTTTTTCTTGGCACAATAAAAAACCAAAAACTTTACATGGCCTTGGGGGACTCTGTAGCTGCTGGCCATATGAGTGATAATACGATGGGGTTAGGATACGCTGATTATTTAGGTGAAAAACTCGTATTGTCTCATGATGTAACCAATTTCCATAATGATTTTGCAAAGAGTGGAATGACATCGAGTGGATTATTGTATCGCCTTAACCATCCTAATTTATTTGTTGAAAACGAAAAAACAATCATCGAAGACATCAGTCAAGCTTCTATCATCACCATTTCCATTGGAGCCAATGATTTGTTGTCAAAAATATCTATTGACTATGATTCTTTCAACACTTTTTATAACAATACAGAAATTGTGGAAGCATTAAATCAGTTAAAACAAAACTATTTAGAAATCATCAGAATCATCAAAGAGTATAATGAAAAGGCAAAAATCTATTTAATTGGATATTACATGCCACTTCCTTATTTTAAATCAAATTTTTCGTCTGAAGATCTCACTTTATTCTCTCAATTAGATGAAACAATTCAAGAAGTAGCCCTCCAAACAAATAGTATTTTCGTTGACATTTCCTCTGCTTCTACAACCACTTATATTCCAAATCCTTTCAATATTCATCCTGGTGTAGAAGGCTACCAATACATCAGTGAAATTATCTTTGAAAAAATGATGGAAAATAAATAACAAATGACTTGCTTATTTTAGGAAAATGTTATATAATAACAAAGTATAAAAATATCAGGAGGATTTAAAACATGCGCGTTACCTTTTTAATGAGATGCTCGGTTTGTAATGAAGAAAATTACTTAACTGAAAAGAATAAAAAGAATACTCCCGACCGTATAGAACAAATGAAGTTTTGTCCTAAGTGTCGCAAACAAACTTTGCACAAAGAAAAAGCGAAAAAATAATAAAAAAAGGCAAATGGATTTGCCTTTTTTTATTGCAAGTATTATCATTGTAATATTTCCATATATATGATAATATGTTATAGGAAATATCTATTTAATAAAGAGGTATAAAGATGAACAATGAAACAAACACAACAGAGGAAATTGTAAAGTTTCCAAAGTTAAGGAGAATCGAAAAAAAGAAATTGCGAGTCATCAATCGTCTTATCGCAGGAGAAATAAATGGGCCAAAAGCTGCTTCATTATTAAAAGTTACGACAAGACAAATTCGTAATTTAAAAAGACAAGTGCTCAATGAAGGAGAATCTGGAGTCGTTCATAAAAATCGCTACCATAAACCGGTAAATACTTATGATGAAGAAATTCGTCTTGAACTTGCTCATATCTATCGTGTGGAATTTCGAGGGACCAATTTTACAGAATTTGCGAGAATAATGAAAGAAGAACGAGGTTATGAATTATCTCGAAGTACTATTTATAATATTTTAAGGCAAAAACGCATTCGCTCTCCCCAAAGAAAAAGAGTAAAACGAAAAAAAGTAAATAGTTGAGGCCTCCAATGCAACGAAAAACAACAGTTCCTATCAATATTGGTCCTATTACAATTGGCAACAATGCGCCAATTGCTATCCAAAGTATGACCAACACGAAAACAAAAGATGTGCGCGCCACGGTTGAGCAAATAAGAAACCTGGAAAAAGCTGGATGTGAAATCATTCGCGTTGCGGTATTTGATTTGGATGATGCTCTAGCCATCAAAGAAATTAAAAAGCAAATTCAAATTCCTTTGGTTGCTGACATCCACTTTGACTATCGTCTTGCCCTTGCTGCCATTGAATCCGGAATTGACAAATTGCGGATTAATCCAGGAAATATCGGCTCTATAGATCGCATAAAAATGGTAGTTTCTGCATGCGAAGAGAAAAGTATTCCTATTAGGATAGGTATCAATGCTGGATCTTTAGAAAAAGATATTTTGAAATCTTTCTCTCATCCTTCTTCCGATGCTATGATTGCCAGTGCAAAAAGACATGTGAAAATATTAGAAGACTTGGGCTTTTATAATATTGTACTTTCTTTGAAATCTTCTGATGTCTTTACAACCATAGAAGCTTACCAAAAAGCAAGCGAATTGTTTCGATATCCACTACATCTTGGAATAACCGAAGCAGGGACTAAATTTTCTGGAACCATTAAATCTTCGATTGGTTTAGGAATATTGCTTAACCAAGGAATTGGCGATACTATTCGGGTATCTTTGAGTAGTGATTCTGTCGATGAAATTAAAGTTGCAAAAGAGATTTTAGCTTCTTTTCATCTTTATAAAAAGCCTACACTGATTTCTTGTCCCTCATGTGGAAGAATTCAATATGATATGTTTCCTATTATCAACGAAATGGAAGAATATCTCGACAGTTTAGGCAATGTTGCGATCAATGTTGCAATTATGGGCTGTGCTGTAAATGGTCCTGGAGAAGCTTCTGAAGCTGACATTGGCATTGCTGGTGGAGCAAATGGAGCACTATTGATTAAAAAAGGAATTGTCGTGGGACGTGTTGAACAAAATGATATTGTAAATGTTTTAAAAGCAGAAATAACTGAATGGATGAAACAAAAAGCAGGAAAATAATTTCCTGCTTTTTTATTCGATTCCAATCACTTGATACCCAATTTCGTTTACCGCATCCATGATAGATTGATTAGAAATTTCTTTTTTTGATGACACCACTGCCTGTTTTTGTTCTAATGAAACCAAAACATTATCAGGTTTTAAATTCATCAATGCTTTTTTTACATGCATCACACAATGGTTGCAAGACATTCCTTCAATTTTTACAATTTTTGTCATAGTATCTCCTTTTGATTCTTCAAATCATTGATTAAATTTTTATTAAATTCTCGTTTTTTTAGCATCTTAATTTCTGCTTTATAAGGAGGATAAGATGCTTGTTTTGTCTTAACATATGGTGTTTCTAAAATCTTTGGAACTTGTAAAAAGCGTTCATCATAAATCAATTGATCAAAAAAAGCAAAACCTATGTTACCAAATCCTATATTTTCATGCCGATCTTTTTTTGCTCCACAAATATTTTTAGAATCATTGATATGAAATACAGCAATCATATTGAGTCCTATTTGAATAGAAAAGGCATTCATCACTTCACTGTAATTATTTTTTAAGTCATAACCGGAATCAAACACATGGCAAGTGTCAAAACACACTTTTAGACGTTCATGATTGACTTGATTGCATACATAAGCAATTTCCGAAAAATGTGAACACACTTCTGAACCTTTTCCTGACATGGTTTCTAGTGCCAAAATCACTTCAGTCTGTTTTGTTTTTTCAATAATCATTTTGATTGAATCAATCAAATAGGATAGTGCCACTTCTTTTTCTTGATGCAAAGCACTTCCCGGGTGAAAAACATAGATGTTACTACCCATCGTATTCGCCATCATAACTTCTTTTACAATAAAATCTATCGCAAATAGACGATTTTCGATATTGGGGTGACACATATTCACAATATAAGGAGCATGAATAATAACATCTTGACAACCTATTTTATTTTTTGTCAAGACATTTTGCATAGACTGATAGTTCATTTCTTCAATCGGCTTGCGAAAACTATTTTGGGGTGCGCCTAAATAAACCATAAAACAATTGGCATGAAAACCAATTGCTTCAAGAGCGCTTCCTTCCAACAATAAAGGCAAACGATTCGAAACATGACAACCCAATTTCATTTTTGCTTTGCTCGTTTGCGATATATTTCACTGATATATTCGCGTTTTTCTTGACGAATCTTTTTTTCAATTGCTTCTTTTCGCTTCTTTTTATATCCTGGTTTTACTTTTTTGCTCAAAGGTATGGCGATATGTGCTGATTGTTCAATGTTTGTTTCTCTAATCAAACGTTTTGAACGAGCATTTCGTTCTTTTGTGGGCAAAAGCTCTCCATTTTTAAGCGATCGATAAAGGCATTTTAACCCTCTATTTTCCAAAAGATTCATATATTGATCATCATCAAAATCATAAAAAGAGATAGCCATCCCCGAATAGTCAGCCCGTGCGGTTCTTCCTGTTCGATGAATATAATATTCTAAATCTTCAGGAAGTTCATAATTTATAACATGACTAACACCCGTTATATCAAGTCCACGCGCAGCAATATCACTGGCTACTACAAATTGGTATTCCCCGTCTTTTACTCGTTTTAGGATTTGTTTTCTTGCCCTAGGTTCTAAATCACCAGTAATTTTTCCAACTTTAAATTGGTTATTTGCAAGATAATCCGTTATTTCATCTACTTTGGTTTTTGTATTAGCAAAAATTAATGCCAAATATGGTTGCATATTATTCAACAACGTTACCAATAATTCATCTTTATTCTTATTTTTGGTTGGAATAAAATAATGCGTGATACTCGTTTTGGAAATTTTCTTGTTGGAAAGATCAATGATTTCCAATTTCCCAAAATACTTATTGAGAAACAATAATATTGGTTGAGAAAACGTTGCTGAAAATGCCAAAATTTGTACATTTTGGCTGAACTTAGAAAACACTGAATCCATATCCTGCATTTCTACATCAGCAAAAACCATGTCTGCTTCGTCAATGACGATGCTAGTAGAAGTATAAATTTTAAGCACATTTTCTTGCACTGCCAAATCTTTTATCTTTCCGATTGTCCCAATGACGATATCGGGTTGACTTTTGGCTAATCTTTCAATTTCGGTATCACGATTTGTTCCCCCTACAAACATTCTAACGTCAATCGCCTTATCACAATGCTTTGTTATTTTCAATGTTTCTTCATAAATTTGTTGTGCTAGTTCTCTTGTTGGAACAATAATACATATTTTTACTTCGTTGCTTGGATTTAATTTACTAATCAAAGGGAGTAAAAAAGCATGAGTTTTTCCTGTGCCTGTTTCACTTTTCCCAATGACATTTTTATTTTCCAAAATAAGAGGTATTACTTGTTTTTGAATTGATGTGGGACGAGAAAATTGAAGTTCCTTTAAAGCTTCATAAATAAAATTCGAAAATTGATATTGGTTAAACATCTTTCACCTCTACAGCCTTCGAAACAGGGTATCCTGCCTCGATTATTTTTACTTTTGTCATTTCATGTTTTTTTGTATTAATTGTAGGAAATTCTACTTCTAAATAATGAGCTGTGTGACCAAACGCTATTTGATGTTCTACTTTTTCTACAATCACTTCACAAATTTCGCCAACAAATAGTTGGCGAAATTCCAAAGCTTTTTTTTCTTTCAGAGCAATTAATTCATTGACCCGAAATCGTTTTGTTGGCTCACTGACAATTCCTGAAAATTGGAAGGCTTTTGTATTATCTCTTCTTGAATATGGAAAAATATGCATTTCTCCAAAATTCATATCCTCAATAAAGGCTTTTGCTGCTTGAAAATCTTCTTCGGTTTCACCCGAAAAACCGGCAATGACATCTGTAGTAATATTGGCGTTGGGATAGATTTGACGAATTTGATGGACTTTATTTTGATAATAATCTAAATCATATTTTCGATTCATCAATTGTAATATTTTATTGGTTCCACCTTGAAGAGGGATATGAAAATGAGGGCACAAATGGTTTTTGTCTTCTTGAATCACTTTTAAAAGTTTGGGTGTGATTTCTGTTGCTTCAATGGAAGAAACGCGAATCCTGCCTAAATTTGGAACTTTATTCACTATTTCAATGAGCAAATCAGCCAAATCATAATCGTTAAAATCTTGCCCGTAAGCACCAGTATTGATTCCTGTCAATACAATTTCACGTATGCCTAAATTGGTCACATCTGTAATTTCAGAAATGACATCTTCGGGTTTTCTACTTCTTACATGCCCACGAGAATAAGGTATGGCACAATAACTACAATAATTATCACAACCATCTTCAATTTTTATAAAACCACGTGATTTATTGATAAAACGTGAAATTTTAATTTCTTCATATTCATAATGTTTCTTTAAATCATCAATCATGGAAATTGATTTTTTATCATGGATGGCCAGCTGCACTAATTGAAATAACAAATTTCGATTTGTGGTGCCTACAATCACATCAACTCCAGAAATGTCTTTAACGTCATTTGCATGAAGTTGTGAAAAGCAACCCATAACAGCAACTACTGCTTCAGGATTATGTTTGATTGCCTGTCTAATCATTTTTCTGCTTTTCGCATCAGAAGTAGCCGTTACTGTGCAAGTATTTATGATGCAAACATCAGCTTTTTCATTAAAATCGACCAATTCATAACCATGATTCAAAAAGTCATTCATAATAGCCAGTGATTCATATTCATTTACTTTACAACCCAATGAATAATAACTAACCTTCATTGAAAAACTCCTTACTATAACTGATTGCGCTCATTATGTATAAAGGAGCAGTCTCGCACCTTAAAATTCTTGGTCCTAATCCAATCGCTTTAAAGCCATGATGATCGAGTAGATTCACTTCTTCAGGAGAAATTCCTCCTTCTGGTCCAACCAATACTAATATTGACTTGCCATTAAATTGATCTAGTAATTGTTTAAAATCGATATTTTTTTGTTTTCCAAACTCTTCATAAGCGTATAAACATAAATCATAGTTTTTAGAAAGCAATAAAAAAGAGGAAAAAGTTGTTAAAGGAAGAATATTCATTAGTTGATTTCGCTCTGATTGTTCAGATGCTTCTTTCACAATCGTTTTCCACCGATCGTATTTGATATCATTGATTTTATTGAGCCGAATTATACTATATTTCATTTCAACGCCAACAAATTGGCTTGCGCCCAATTCAGTTATACGTCTTATTACCTCTTCTAACTTTTGCATTTTGGTTAATCCCATAGCCATTGTCACTTTACATGGTAATTCTCTATTATCAGTTTTCTTTTCTAAAATCTTTAAAGTAACTTGATTTTTATTCATTGCATGAATGGTTGCTTGATAAAGGAACCCTTCTTCGTCGATAGCGATGACAACATCTCCCAATGACATTCGCATGACGTTGGTAATGTGATGACAATCATTGCCTTGAATGAAAATTTTGTTTTCAAAAATGTCAGTATTTTTAATAAAATATCGTTGCATTATAAAACCTTACCTATAAAATAATTATACTATTTTTCTTCATAAAACAAAAGAAAAATGCTAGTAGCTAGCATTTAACTCTTAAAAAACTTTTTAATTTTTTCAAAAATTGAGGATGATTTTTCATCTGTTCTCGCAAGCCGTGAAAACAAATCTCTTTGTTCATTCGTAAGTCTTGTTGGAGTGACAATATTTACTATAACAAATTGATGACCTGTTGTATTGGTTCGGGCATTATTGATTCCTTTGTTAGCTAATTTAAATTTGGTCCCTGTTTGTGTTCCAGAAGGAATTTTTAAATTTACATTTCCTGTTAAAGTAGGAACATCAATATTATCTCCTAAAGCTGCTTGGCTAAACGTAATTGGCATTTCTAAAATAATATTCAAATTATCTCGGATAAATATCTCATGTGGTTTCACAGCAACATTGACATATAAATCACCATTTACTCCACCATTGACTCCCGCTTCTCCATAACCGGATAATTTAAAACCTTGCCCATCGTCAATACCGGAAGGAATTTTTACTTTGATTTTACTTGGTTTTTTGACACGACCCTCGCCACCGCAAACTTGACATTTATTTTTAATGACTTTTCCTTTGCCATTACAAGTCGGGCATGCTGCTTCTGTTTGTATGCGACCAAATAAAGAGTTTTGTTCTATCACAACGCGGCCACGGCCACGACACTTAGGGCAAACTTCAATGTCATTCTTTGATTGTGCTCCAAGGCCACTACATGCATGACAAGTTTCATATTTCGTTATGGTAATTTCTTTTTCCACGCCAAATGCTGCTTCTTCAAAAGAGATGGTGATTGTCGTTCTTAAATCAGAACCACGCATGTTTCCTGAACCAGATTCACGACGTGATCCTCCAAATATGGATGATAAAATATCTTCAAAGCCACCAAAGCCACCAAAGCCACCACCAAAACCGCTAAACCCATCAAATCCTTGACCCATATTTTGAGCTTGATGACCAAATTGATTATATTGTTCACGTTTAGCAGGATCGCTTAATATTTCGTAGGCTTCTTGCACTTCTTTAAATTTTTCTGTGGCATTGGGTTCTTTGCTTATGTCAGGATGGAATTTTTTTGCAAGAGAACGATAAGCTTTTTTGATCTCATCTTCCGATGCAGTCTTACTAACACCCAACACCTCATAATAATCACGTTTGGCCATAACAATCTCTTTCCGATGTTAACATCTTAGTCGACGTCTTCAAATTCCGCATCGACTACTTTTTCATCATTTGATTTTTCTTCATGATTGTGTTGTTCATGATCATGATGTTCATGCTCTTTTTGTGCTTTTTCATAAGCTCGAGCAGCTACTTTTTGGCTAACTTTCAATAATTCTTCTTTTTTTGCTTTGATATCATCTAAATCTTTACCTTCAAGAGCATGTCTTAAT
>CAZYFI010000003.1:0-5614 GCA_964646985.1 uncultured Bacteroidales bacterium | reverse complement strand
CATCTGATTTCGCTTCAATATCATTTTTCTCTTGGTCATTCACTTCTGCTCCCAAATCATCAACAGATTTTTTTGCAGCAAAAATAATTTGTTCGCATTCATTGCGTAAATCGGCTTCTTCTTTTCTTAATTTGTCAGTTTCTGCATTTTCTTCAGCTTCACGGACCATTCTCTTAATTTCCGCTTCCGATAATCCTGATCCACCTTGAATGGTTACAGATTGACTCTTTCCAGTGCCCAAATCTTTTGCTTTTACATTTACGATGCCATTGGCATCAATATCAAAAGTAACTTCAATTTGAGGAATACCACGTGGTGCAAGAGGAATATCACCAAGTTGGAAACGACCTAATGTTTTATTGTCAGCTGCCATTGGACGTTCTCCTTGTAAAACATGAATGTCAACAGCAGGTTGATTGTCTGCAGCAGTAGAAAAGATTTGTGATTTTGAAGTTGGAATCGTAGTATTTCGTTCAATTAATTTAGTAAATACACCACCAAGGGTTTCAATTCCCAATGACAATGGCGTTACATCAAGCAATAAAACATCTTTAACGTCTCCAGATAAAACAGCTGCTTGAATTGCCGCACCCATTGCAACAACTTCATCTGGGTTTACGCTCTTATTAGGTTCTTTATTCAATTCGCGTTTAACAGTTTCTTGGACAGCAGGAGTACGTGTTGAGCCACCTACTAACAATACTTGATCAATATCTTTTGGTGTCATTTTTGCATCTTTTAAGGCTTGACGAACAGGACCAACTGTCTTTTCTACAAGAAATGCTGTTAACTCATCAAATTTCGCTCTTGTTAGCGAAGTGGTTAAATGCACTGGATTACCATCACGAATCGAAATGAAAGGTAAACTAATCTCAGTTTTCGTAATGCCACTCAATTCTTTTTTTGCTTTTTCTGAAGCATCTTTCAAACGTTGTAAAGCCATACGATCTTTGCTTAGATCAATTCCTTCTACTTTTCGGAATTCTTCCACCAAATAATCCATGATTACTTTATCGAAATCATCGCCACCTAAGCGGTTATTGCCTGCAGTTGCAATGACTTCAAATGTTCCATCTGCTAGTGATAAAATAGAAACATCAAATGTGCCACCACCTAAGTCATAAACCAGCACAGTTTGTTCTTTGTCTTTTTTATCCATTCCATAAGCAAGTGCTGCTGCTGTAGGTTCGTTAATGATTCGACGAACATTTAAACCAGCAATTTTACCAGCATCTTTTGTTGCTTGGCGTTGTGCATCATTAAAATAAGCAGGAACAGTGATGACTGCATCCGTCACTTTTTCTCCTAAATAAGATTCTGCTGTGGCTTTCAAATTTTGTAAAATCATTGCAGAAATTTCTTGGGGGCTGTATTTTTTTCCATTCACTTCTACACGTTCATTCGAACCCATTAAACGCTTAATGGAAGCAACCGTATTTAAATTAGTAATTTGTTGTCTTTTTGCAACTTCACCTACTAAAATTTCATTGTCTTTAAATGCAACAACAGATGGAGTGGTTCTTCCACCATCCGCATTCACAATAACCTTGGCTTCGCCACCTTCCATAACGGCAACAACCGAGTTTGTAGTTCCTAAATCAATACCAATTATTTTACTCATTCTTTATTCTCCTTTTTATTTTTTTTATTTACTACTACAAGGGCAGGTCGTAACACTCTGTCCTTATACATATATCCACTTTGTAATTCGCCAATGACAATATCATCTTCATATTTTTCATTGTTTCCAACCTCAACTGCATGTTGATAAGTTGGATTAAATGGTTGATAAAGAGAGTCAATTCGTTTTACACCTTCATCATTTAAAATTTGCTTTAGTTGTTGATTAATCATTTCAAATCCTTGTAAAAAGGATTTTAATTTATCATCATCAGTTTTAATAGAAACGACACGATCAAAAACATCCAAAGCATTTACAAACTTTTCTAACAAAGATTGAGAGGCATATTTTCGCTCGCGAATTCTTTCCTCATTTATTCTTCTTTTAAAATTATCAGCGTCAGCTAAAGTACGCAGATACAAGTCATTCAATCGTTTGATTTCTTCTTGGGCTTTTTTAAGCTCATCATTTTCTTCAATCTTGATTTCTTCATTTAATTCTACAACACTTTCTTCTTGGTTCATGCTGTTTTCTTGCTCTTCTTCACGATATCGATTGTTCATTCTATATTACCTTCTTTATATTTTTTGCGATATACTCTAATAATGGAATGACTTTTTGATATTCCATTCTCGTTGGACCAATTACCGCAATTGCTCCATATTCACCATTATCTAATTCATAAGGGATTGTGATAACAGTACAATCACGCATGGCTTGAATCTGATTGTCTCGACCAATACGAACAGAAATGCCACGTTCTGTCATGTTGATGGCCTTTATAATTTCTTGGTGCTCGATTGCATTGAGTAAATCTTTAACCTTACTAATATTTTGAAACTCAGGTTGACTCAATATCTTGCTTTGGCCAGACAAAAAGTATTTATCTTGAACCATGTCAGTAAACATTCGTACCAAAGCTGAAATCAAATCATCATAATACTCAACATAAGCTTGAAAACTCTCATCTTCCAAATGTTTTTTAATGGTCTCATCGATTTTTGCGATCGGACAATCTCGCAAAATTTCATTCAAAAAGATGATAGTTCTTTCAATATCCCGAATACTTATGTCTTCTGGTACAATGATTTTTTTGCTTTCTACATAACCACGATCCGTTACCAACATAATAACAGCATGTCTTTGTGACAAAGAGATAAATTGAATTTTTTTAATTCGAGAATTATAGCTAGAAGACCCAAGAACAACTGCAGCATAATTTGTTAGTTCAGTGACAAGGGACATGGATTCTTTGATAGCTTGTTCCCGACTAATTAAGTCTCTTTCAAATATTTCATCAATGAGAGGAAATTTATCAATTTTATTTGTTTTTTCATTGAGAATTTCAGTTACATAGACACGGTAACCTTCTTCAGAGGGGACTCTTCCACTTGAAGTATGTGTTTTTAAAATAAGTCCTAGCTGTTCAAGTTCAACCATATCATTTCTAATCGTAGCTGGAGATACATTAAGAGCAAACTCAGGACGATCAGTTAGCGTTTTGGAACCGACAGGCTCATTGGTCTTAACATATTCTTCAACGATAGCTTTTAAAACCATTGTTTGTCTTGCAGATAACATATTTCCTCCTTAGCACTCATTACTCTTGAATGCTAAAAATATTATACACTAAACAATTAGCACTGTCAAGCAATATATGCTAATTTTTTTGTTTATAATAAAAAGAAACAATTTTTATTGTTTCTTTTGTTGGTTTATTTTTTTTCTTGAATATAATTATGAATTGACAACGCGGCTTGTTTTCCTGCTCCCATGGCAAGAATCACCGTGGCAGCATCAGTAACAATATCTCCTCCTGCAAAAACACCAGGATAAGTTGTCATTAAGCGGTCATCGACGATGAGGCAACCATGTCGATCGGTTTTTAAAGCATTTGTAGAAGAAGCTAATAACGGATTAGGAAAGTTACCCAAAGCCATGATAACTGCGTCTACTTCAAGTAAGAATTGTGAATTTGGTTTAACTACCGGACTTCTTCTACCGCTAGAGTCAGGTTCTCCTAGTTCCATCTCTACACATTCTATCGCTTTTACATAACCGCTTTCATCACCAATAATTTGTTGTGGATTTGTTAAAATCAAAAACTTAATGTTTTCTTCTTTCGCATGTTCAACTTCTTCAAGTCTTGCAGGCATTTCAGAAAATCCCCGCCTGTAAATAATATATACTTCATCGGTTTGTAACCGCTTGGCTGATCTTGCAGCATCCATAGCTACATTTCCGCCACCAACAACAGCAATTCTTTTCATTTTCTTAAGAGGTGTATCATAATCATCTAAATGTGCCTTCATCAAATTAATTCTCGTTAAAAATTCATTCGCTGAAAAAACACCATTTAAATTCTCCCCAGGGATTCCCATAAACTTTGGTAACCCTGCACCTGCACCTACAAAAATAGAATCATATTTCATTTCAAACAATTCATCAATGGTAATTGATTTTCCAATTACAGTACTAGGATGAAAGCGAATTCCCATGGCTTTTAGATTGTCTATTTCTTCATCAACAATTCTTTTCGGCAATCTAAATTCAGGAATTCCATATCGCAAAACGCCTCCTAATGCATGCATTGATTCAAACACATCAACTTCATAACCAAGATGACCCAAAACGCCACTACAAGCAAGTCCGGCAGGACCACTCCCTACAACAGCAACTTTTCCATTATAAGCTCCTTTGTTTAATTGCGTTTTTTGGGTTGCATGATCTCCAACATAACGTTCCAGTCTACCAATTGCCACTGCTTCGCCTTTTTTCCCTCTGACACATACAGCTTCACACTGTGTTTCTTGAGGACACACTCGCCCACAAACACCAGGCAATAAATTTGCTTCGGAGATTACTTGATATGCTTGGTTGATATCTTTATTTAATATTTCTCTAATAAAACCAGGGATGTTAATATTAACCGGGCAACCTGCAATGCATGGGGCATTGCGACAATCCAAACAACGGTCTGCTTCCAGCAAAGCTTCTTCTTCTAAATATCCTAATGCAACTTCATCAAAATTGGTAATTCTTTTTATTGAATCTTGTATACTGATAGGTGTTTTTTTATTCATTTCGATTCACCAAGCGGCAATTAGCTTCGCGTTCTTCTTTTTGATACATTTTGATTCTTGCTATTGCTTCATCATAATCAATGGAAAAGCCATCAAAATCAGGTCCATCAACACATGCGAACTTTGTTTTTCCGTCAACAGTAATTCTACAAACACCACACATACCCGTTCCATCAATCATAATCGGATTCATGCTGACAGTTGTTTTTTGATTATATTGTTTGGTTAGCAAACTAACAAATTTCATCATCGGAAGTGGACCAACAGCGAAAACCTCATCATAACGAACACCTGATTCAAGCAAAGTTTTTAAGACATCAGTAACCAAACCTTTTCGTTCATAAGAACCATCATCGGTAATAAAATATATATTTTTACTTAAACTGCGAAATTCTTTCTCTAAAATAATCAAGTCTTTGTTCCTAAAGCCAATTATGATATCAACTTCTGTTCCTTGTTGAAACAACGCTTGTGCCAAAGGATAACAAATCGCGGTGCCGACTCCTCCCGCAACAACGCAAGCTTTTTTTACGCCTTCAATAGGAGTAGGCTTTCCCAAAGGCCCAACAAAATCAATAATGTCATCACCAACATTTAATAAATTTAATTTTCCTGTAGTTAATCCAACAATTTGGAAAATAATGGTCACTGTACCTTGATCTTTATTTGTACTAGCGACAGTTAAAGGAATTCTTTCTCCTTTTTCATCAACTCTTAAAACAATAAATTGTCCAGCAAGAGCTTTTTTTGCTATCATCGGAGCAAAAACTTCCATTAAAGTAACATTTGCATTTAATTTTTCTTTTTTAACGATTTTTGCCATGAACACTCCTTGTAAAATAATGATTGCATTCTTTTTCTCTATCAAGTGTAGTAGATACACCATGTCCAGGATAGACTTGATAATTGG
>CAZYFI010000002.1:0-46703 GCA_964646985.1 uncultured Bacteroidales bacterium | reverse complement strand
CTTTTCTAATTGTCTAAATATTTTTACAATAAAAAAACTAATTAGTAAGTAAAACATAGACGCGACAATAAAAGGAGAAATCGTAAAATCCCTAGACACGATTTCTTTTACATTTCTCATCAAATCAGATACTGCTATCACAGTCACCAAAGCGGTGTCTTTGATTAAAGTAATGATTTCGTTGGCAATGACCGGGAATTGGATTCTAATAGCTTGTGGCAAAATAACAAAACGATAGGTTTGAAAAGAAGAAGCTCCCATAACTTCGGCACTTTCATATTGATCTTTCGGCAAGCTTTCCATTCCTGCCCTGATGATTTCTACAAAATAAGCGCTGTAATTAATGGTAAAGGCAATAAAAGCAACCATCATTCTATCAACCGAAATACCAATTGCCGGCAATCCATACATAAACAAGAATAATTGTAGCATCAATGGCGTTCCTCTAAAAAACCAAGTATAGATGTTGATTATTTTTTTAAAAAACTTGTTTTTCCTCAATCCCAAAGATAGTAAAATGCCAAAAGGAAAAGAAAAAGCAATCGTAACGAAAAAGACACTTAACGAAATGATTGCACCTTTTGTCAGATACTGAAGAATTTCTAATAAATAAGGGATCACTTTAGAATGATATCTTCATCAAACCATTTTATGGAGATTTCTGAAGCTTTCCCATCCGCAATCATTGCTATTAATGTTTCATTGATTTTATCTCTGATACTGTTAGATTCTAAACGAAAGCCAATTCCATAGTTTTCTGTTGCAAAATTTTCTTGTGCAACGCCATATTCATTGCTTGACTGACTCATGACATATCGTCCCATTATTTCATCAATAACAACAGCGTCAATGGTACCATTTTTTAGTTCCAACAGTGCTTGATTATATGGATCATATTTTAATAATGTTTCGAGCGAATCTACTATTGGATTTGCATTAACGGCATCTTGGGCGGCGCTACTGATTTGAACGCCTACTTTTTTGCCTGATAAATCAGAAATGAGATTAATAGAAGCATCTTTTTTAATCATAATCATTTGCGTGTTGGCAATATAAGGATCAGAAAACAGCATTTCTTCCATCCTTGCTTCTGTAATGGTTAAGCCATTCCAAATCATATCAATTGTTCCACTGTTTAACTCTAACACCTTGGAATCCCAATCAATTGGTTGAAACTTAATTTCAACACCCAAGCGTGTTCCTACTTCTTTTGCTAAATCGACATCAAAACCGATTAGTTCGCCAGAATTGTTGCGAAACCCCATTGGAGCAAACGTATCATCTAAGCCAACGATGATAAAACCCCGTTCTTTGATGGCATCCCATGTGTTTGGCGTTTGGTTGGTACAACCGCTAGTTAAAACAAAAGACAGACTAAGTAAAAATAAAACAAATAATTTTTTCATAAATTTCACCTCGAAAAGCATTATACTTTAACGCTTTAGCAAAGTAAAGCAATAAAGCAAAGAAAACGTTCTCGAAGAAAAAAAGCACTTTTTAAAGTGCATGTAGTGAAATTAATTATTTTTTTGCTTTGTTGAAGTAAAGGTGGTATCCTTCTGCTCCATACAATAATGATTTGTTTACTCTTGAGATAGTTGCAGTAGAAGCATTTGTTTTTTTCACAATCTCTTGATAAGGAGTTTTTTCTTTTAACAACAAAGCAACGTTCAGTCGTTGCGCCATGTCAAAAATTTCTTTGATCGTGCAAAGATCCTCAAAGAATCGATAACATTCTTCCTTGGTTTCTAAAGTTAAAATGGCATCATACAAAGATTCGATGTCTTCATTTGCAAACTTTGATTTATACATAGTATTCCCTCACTTTTTGTTCATTATATCATAAAACAATAAAAAATTAAAATATATATTGACTTGGTTCACATTGTATATTACAATGTCATAAATCGATGAGCAAAAGCAAGTAAAAAGTAAATTGTTTTCCAGAGAGTCAGTGGTTGGTGTGAACTGATAAAATGATTATTTTTGAATGGGTTTGTGAGAGGGCGTTTGAATGTAAAGTAGGGCGCCACGGAAGCTTCCGTTACCAAAAGCTAAAGTATGTTTGTACTTGATGAGGGTCTTTTTTTAGACTAAATATGAGGTGGCACCACGTAAAACACGTCCTCTGCAGTTTTTTGCAGAGGACTTTTTTATTGGAAAGGAAGTGTTCTTATGGGGCCTTGAATGTTAAATAGATTGAAAGAAACAAATGAAATAATAGAAAGGAAGTATAAATATGAAATTTCAATATGGAAAATATGGTGGTCAATATGTACCAAAAGCAGTCATAAATGCATTGGAAGAATTGGAAACTGCTTTTCATGAAGCAATGAAAGATCCGTTGTTTCATGAAGAATTAATGTATTATCTAAAAGATTACGTTGGGCGTCCTTCGCCGCTTTATTATGCGAAAAATTTATCAGAACAATGTGGTGGAGCTAAAATTTATTTAAAAAGAGAAGATTTAAATCATACAGGATCGCATAAAATTAATAACGCCATTGGACAAATATTACTTGCCAAGAGAATGAAAAAAACAAAGGTGATTGCAGAAACTGGAGCTGGACAACACGGCGTTGCAACCGCTACTGCTGCAGCCATGTTTCATATGGAATGTGAAGTGTTTCAAGGTGAGATTGATATGAATCGTCAACAATTAAATGTGTTTCGCATGCAAATGCTTGGAGCCAAAGTGACTGGCGTAACGCAAGGAACCAAAACATTGGCAGATGCTGTTGATGTTGCCATCAGCAAATGGGTAGAAAGAATTCAAGATACCTTTTATTTGATTGGAAGTGTTGTTGGCCCACATCCGTATCCAACGATAGTGCGTTATTTTCAAAAAATCATTGGCGAAGAAGCCAAGCGGCAAATGATGGAAAAAGAAAATAGACTTCCAGATTATGTGATTGCTTGCGTTGGTGGAGGATCGAACTCGATTGGTTTATTTGCTGATTTTTTAGATAACCCACAAGTAAAAATCATTGGTGTTGAGGCGGCAGGGAAAGGATTAAACACGAAAGAACACGCAGCAACCTTGACGCTTGGAAAAGAAGGAATCATCCATGGAATGAATACAAAAGTGATTTTGAATGAGGAAGGAAACATTGCTCCAGTGTATTCTATTTCTGCTGGATTAGATTATCCTGGCGTTGGACCCGAACATGCCTATTTACAATTCACTCAAAGAGCAAAGTACGTTAGCGCAACAGACCAAGAAGCAGTAGAAGCCTTTTTAGAACTTTCGAAAACCGAAGGCATTATTCCTGCCATCGAATCAAGTCATGCCGTCGCTTATGCCATGAAGCTGGCAAAGACGTTATCAAAAGATAAAATCATCATTGTTAATTTATCCGGGCGTGGTGATAAAGATGCAGAATCAATCAAGCAATATCTAGATGAGAAACAATGAAAATATAGAATTTAAAAAACATCTGTTAAGTAAAAATGCTTGACACCATTGTTTGAATATGATATAATACATCATAAACAAATAAGGAGGTATCTATCATGGCAGTAAAAATTAGATTACAAAGATTTGGCGCAAACAAAAGACCGTTTTACCGTGTTGTTGCAACCGATTCTCGTAACCCTCGTGATGGCAGATTCATCGAAGTTTTAGGAACATATCATCCAATTGAAAAAACGAATATGCTTAAAATCGATGAAGAAAAAGCATTGAAATGGCTTAACAATGGTGCTCAACCCACTGATACAGTAAAATCATTGCTTTCAAAATTAGGAATTATCGAAAAATTTTCCAAGCAAACTAAGTAGGTGCAGAGATGAAAGAAATTAATTATGAAAAATTTCTCGGCGACTTAGTTGGGCCACTTATTTCTTTTCCTGAAGAAATGGTTGTAAAAACATTTGCTGATGAAGAAGATGTAATCAATGTCCAAATTTTAGTTAACCCTGAAGATGTTGGCAGATTGATTGGCAAAAAAGGAAGAATCATTAATTCTATTCGAACGATTGCTTATGCTTGTGCAGCTCGTGCTGGCAAGCGCATTGAAATATCAGTTGATTCATTTTAAAAGTCAGTTTTCTGACTTTTTTTAATTTTATCAATTGACTTATTGTTTTGCTTCATTTATAATATATGAAGATATGAACAAGTGTTCAAATGAATGAGGTATTTATGAATCAAATAGAAAAAAGTGTTTTGATATTTAAATGTTTGGGTGATATTACTCGTTTAAATATTGTGCAATCACTGAGCAACGAAGCAAAACCGGTTGGTTTTATTGCCAATGAACTGCAAATGACGCCATCAGCGATTTCACATCAACTCCGTATTCTAAAAAACAATAACGTTGTAAAAAGCGAGCGAAAGGGAAAAGAAGTGTATTATCAATTAAGCGATCATCACATTCATGAAGTGATAGCGCAGGTGTTTCACCACACTTCTCATATTTAAATATGAAATCATTGAAGAAAATATTTTACTTAGATAACCTAGAAAGTCAAAACAAAATTCGCAAAATCGAATTTGATTTATCGAAAGACTTTATAGGAAAATTCAAACTAAACAAAGAAACGAAGATATTGACACTAGAGTTTTTATCTAGTGATGAAATGGATGCGGAATTAGAAAAAATCATTAAAATGATAAAGAATGTCGATGATGCCATTGAGATCAAGCCACGCGAAGTCAAACAAACTTATCGAAAAGTGTTGATATTAGAAAATCTTGATTGTGCTGCTTGTTCTTCAAAAATAGAGCGAATTGCAAAAAGAAACTTTCAATATGAATTTATTGTTGTAGATTTTGCTTCTACTCGTTTTATTATTGAAACGACAGACGCTGATTTGATTGCAAATCTACAAGAAAGAGTACAAGCAATCGCATCAACCGTTGATCCTGCCATTAGGGTATTAGAAAAAACCAAGAAAAAACACCAATTTGAAGATGATTTTAAACATGATAAAGTAGGTAGAAATTTCTTTATTATTGGGGTATCTATTTTCTTCTTTGGTTATATTATAAAAACAATATTAAAACAATTTACTGAGGTAAGCCCCATTATTGTTACGGTTATTATCTACGTTACTTATACAGTTGGATACGTAATGCTTGCATGGGACGTGTTATATGGTGCATATAAAAATATACGTTCTGGGCGCATTTTTGATGAAAAATTTTTGATGTCGCTTGCGACCATTACAGCGTTAATTGTAGGCTATTATGATGAAGCCGTGTTCGTTATGGTGTTTTATAAAATTGGGGAAATGGTTCAGCATCATGCTATCAATTATTCGCGTAAATCGATTGCTGCTTTGATTGATATTCAGCCAGAATCTGCAAATATCATTGTCAACAATGAAATTGTATCGGTTGATCCAATGGAAGTGGTAGTAGGCGATATGATTTATGTGCGTGCCGGTGAACGAATTCCATTAGATGGCATTGTTTTTGAAGGCGAAAGTGCACTCGATGTATCAGCGTTAACTGGTGAAAGTGTGTACAAAGATGTGAGACGTGGCAATCAAGTTTTATCAGGATCTATTAGTACCAATGGGACATTAAAAATTAAAGTCACAAAAATATATGAAGATTCCATGGTTTCGAAAATATTAAATCTTGTAGAAAACGCAAGTAGCCAAAAAGCGAAATCGGAGACATTTATTTCTAAATTTGCCCGTTACTATACGCCGATTGTAGTGATTGTTGCGGTTATACTCGCTTTTTTACTGCCGTTTATTTTACCAACTTATGATTTGTCTTGGACGAACGGATTTAAAAAATCGATTTTGGTTGCTTTAATCTTCCTTGTTATTTCGTGCCCGTGCGCTTTGGTTTTATCAATTCCTCTTGGTTTTTTTGGCGGAATCGGAGGAGCAAGCAGGCAAGGAATCTTAATTAAGGGAAGCAACTATTTAGAAGCTTTGAATGATGTCGATACCGTTGTTTTTGATAAAACAGGGACACTTACAACAGGTAAATTTGTGGTGAGTGAAACATTAAGTTTTGGCAGCTATTCCAAAGAGCAAATTTTAGAATATGCTGCTCATTGTGAACTTAACGCCAACCATTTGATTGCGAAATCAATCGTGGAAGCATATGGACAAGAAAACATTACACTAGCAAGAATTTCATCACAAAAGCAAGGTCTTGGTTTTGGTGTTACCAATTTAGTGGATGGTTTGCATGTTGTTGTTGGGAAAAATGAATTTTTAGAATCCTTAAACATTACAACACCAGAAGTAACAATTGTTGGAACAAAAGTTTTTGTTGCCATAAACGGCAAAACCGAGGGATGTATTTTAGTAAAAGATCAAATCAAAGACAATGCTTATGAAGCAATTCAACAATTAAAAGCAATGGGCATAAAAAAGGTAATTATGTTAACTGGAGATGCCGCTGAAGTTGCAAAAGAAGTATCTCAAGCACTTCAAATTGATGAATATTATTCTGAATTATCCCCGATTATGAAGGTGGAAAAATTACAAGAAATCAAAGCAAGCACACCAGAATCGAGCAAGGTTGTCTTTGTTGGCGACGGAATTAACGATGCGCCAGTATTGAGTGGTGCTGATATTGGTATTGCGATGGGCGCGTTGGGGTCCGATGCTGCCATTCAAGTTGCTGATATTGTGCTGATGACCGATGATTTATTGAAACTTCCAATTGCAAAGAAAATAGCCAAAAAGACACGCCATATCGTAGTACAAAATATAGTGCTTGCATTAAGCGTGAAGTTTATCGTATTGACATTGGCATTAATTGAGCCATTTATTGTAGGTTCTGTCTTTTCATTTTTACTAGATTTTCTAATTTATGAAGCTTTGTTTGCTGATGTTGGAGTTTCTTTGATTGCTGTGTTAAATTCTTGGAGAGCGATGAAGGTGAGCAAATGAAATTAATTGAAGTTGGCATCATAGTTGGAACCCACGGGATTAAGGGTGAAGTGAAAATAAAATCTGATTCTGATTTTCGCAAGGAACGTTTTCAAAAAAACAATGCGTTGTATGTGAAAAGACAAGGGAAAATGGAAACCATAACGATCACTACGCATCGCGTGCACAAACAATGGGATTTGATTACCTTTAACAATCTTTTTGATATCAACATGGTGTTGGATTATGTAGGATCTACTGTTTATGTTGATCGTGATCAATTGTCTGAACTCCCTGAGAATGAATTTTATTATGATGATTTAATTGGATTACAAGTGTATTTAGAAAATATGGAATTAATTGGAGAAGTGTCGGACATTACACCACTCCCCCAAGGAATATTGTTGGTTGTAAAGAAGACAAACAACAAAGAGTCCCTCATTCCTTTTGTTCCTGAGTTTATCAAGCAAGTTGATACCATTCATCGCATGATTATCATTACGCCAATTGAGGGATTGTTATGATCGTTGATATCTTAACTTTATTTCCAGAAATGTTTTCCGGGCTTTCTTCTTCGATTGTTAAGCGAGCAATAGAAAAACAGATTGTTGAGATTCGTATTCATGATTTTAGAACATTTTCTAGCAAAAAAAGCAAGCAAGTAGATGATTATTCCTATGGTGGTGGTGCGGGAATGATTATCAGCGTAGAACCAATTGTTGCTTGTTTGCGCTCTATACCTAATTATGCAAATGCACATAAAATATTGACAAGTCCCGTAGGATTGATTTATGGGCAAAATAAAGCCCAAGAATTGGCTCATTTTGAGCATGTCATCATTATATGTGGTCATTATGAAGGGATCGACGAGCGAATTTTAAACTATGTAGATGAGGTTGTTTCTATTGGTGATTTCGTCTTAACTGGAGGCGAGATTGCTGCTATGGCAATAGTAGATAGTATTGTGAGGTTATTACCAAATGTGCTAGGAAATAATCAATCAACAATGACAGAAAGTTTTCAGGATATGCTCTTAGAATATCCCCAATATACTCGGCCTGAAGTATTTGAAACACTTCGCGTTCCTGAAGTGCTGATATCGGGGGATCACGAAAAAATTAGACAATATCGTAGATTTAAAGCCATTGAACGAACCTATCAGTATCGCAAAGATTTGTTAAACAGAGCCAATTTATCAGCTGAAGACAAAAAGTGGTTAGAACAAATCAAGCAAGGAAAAACGTTATGAAACACGTGATGTTTCTTTTGTTGTTGTTGCTTGTAGGTTGTTCTTCAGGGAAAGTTTATGTTTACCAAGACAATGACATAGCGCAATTTGATCGCATTTTAGAAAACATTGGAAATCAAAAAACAAAAGCATATGATTTGCGTAGTGAAGAAATATGCAAATTGGGGCGTATTCCTGGGTTCTTTTGTATGCGAACAACCAATTCATTAGGAGAAGAAAAAGCCCTTGACACCATTTTTGAACATCTTCAATTGTTGATTGGGGATGATTATCAATATCTTATTATTCTTATGGATGAAGACGGTAGCGATAGTGCTTATTTGGCGCATTTGCTCTTAGAAGCTGGGTATCGCAATGTGCATTACTTTGCTAGTGGATATCACACCTATGCCACCTTAAAGGGTGATGGTTTTGTGCCTGAAGTTGGAGAATGTGAAACTTGTTAGTATTTTGTGAAATAACTTGCTTTTTCACATGATTTAAGATATAATATATCAGGCTAGAAGCAAGGGCTGTCTAGCTGATCACGGTGTTCCGCTGTCATCCTTTTGTGATGAGAATGAACATTGGCAGAAGGAGCGTGAAAACAATGAGTCAACAATTGATTGCTGACATTACCAACGCTTACATGAAGAATGATGTTCCTGAGTTTCGTCCTGGCGACACAGTTAAAGTGCACGTTAAGATCAAAGAAGGAAATCGCGAACGTATTCAAATGTTTGAAGGATTGGTAATAAAAAGACGTGGAGGCGGAATTAGCGAAACGTTTACTGTACGTAAAAATTCTTATGGTGTTGGAGTAGAAAGAACTTTCCCAGTTCATACCCCTAACATTGCGAAAATCGAAGTATTACGTAAAGGTTTGGTTCGTCGTGCGAAATTGAATTATATTCGTACATTGTCCGCAAAAGCAGCTCGTATTAAAGAGCGCAATTAAAGAAAAGCAGGAAACTGCTTTTTTTTCTTTAAATAGACTCATTTATATGATATGATATTTCTAAAGGAGTCAAATATGAACAAAGAAAATTTGAAAAAATACGCACAATTAGCCGTCGAAGTTGGTGTTAATGTGCAAGAAGGACAATTATTGGTAATTAATTCTCCGGTTGAATGTAAGGAATTTACTCGCTTATTGGTTGAGGCAGCTTATGCAAGAAAAGCATCCAATGTTATGGTACGTTGGAATGATGATGCCTTAAATAAAATGTACTATGAAAATGTATCTGAGGAAACATTACAAGAAGTTCCTCATTATGTAGTAGAGCAATTTCAATATATTGTTGACAAAAATGCTGCCGTGATTTCTATTAGTGCACCTACACCCGGACTATTAAAACACATTGATGCAAAACGTTTACAGATGAGCGCTATGGCAACACAAAAAGCAGTTGATTTTTATCGTAAACATATGATGTCCAATGGCTCACAATGGTGTGTCATCGCTTATCCAACCGATGTTTGGGCCAAAAAAGTCTTTAAGGGTGCCAAAGCCTTTGAAAGATTACTTGATAGTATTTTAATGGCATCACGTGTTCGTGATGACAACAATCCAGTTTTGGAATGGCATGATCATATGGATACATTAGCTCGTCATAATGCGATGCTAAACAAATATAATTTTGCATCATTACACTTTACCAACAGTTTGGGAACTGATTTAACAGTAGGACTAGTAGAAAATCACATTTGGGGTGGCGGTGGTGAAACCGCGAAAAACGGTGTTTATTTTGCGCCCAATATCCCAACAGAAGAAACGTTTACAATGCCACACAAATACAAAGTGAATGGGAAAGTAGTAGCAACCAAACCATTAAATTATCAAGGAAAATTGATTGAAGATTTTTGGCTAGAATTTAAAAATGGAAAAGTAGTAAATTATGGCGCAAAAAAAGAGAAAGCCGCTTTAAAAAGTTTGTTAGAATTTGATGAAGGCAGTTCTTATTTAGGTGAAGTTGCGCTTATTTCTCATAATTCACCAATCTCTAATATGAATGTTTTGTTTTATAATACGTTATTTGATGAAAATGCTTCTTGTCATTTGGCGTTGGGAAACGCCTATACAATGAATATTTTGGGTGGTCACGAAATGAATGAAGAAGAGTTGAGTGCAAAAGGCTACAACAAGTCAATGACGCATGTTGACTTTATGTTTGGCAGTAGCGATATGAAAATAGTTGGAAACACAAATGATCAAAAGCAAGTTACTGTTTTTGAAAATGGGAACTTTAGCTTTTAAATTTAATTGAAAATATTTTCATCGTGTGATATAATTATGAAAAAGAGGTGAGATAATGAACCAAGCCAAAATTTATGATATCGCTGGAGCAGCGGGGGTTAGTTTAGCTACTGTTTCACGGGTGTTAAATCATCCTGAAAAAGTGAAAGAAGCTACGCGCAATAAAGTGCTGCGAATTATCAAAGAAAAAGGCTATAAACCAAACGCGAATGCGCGTGGTTTAGCAAGTCGCCGTTCGACAACGGTTGCCATTGTCGTTCCAAGAATATCTCAAGCATCGGTTGCAGAAATGATTCAAGGAATTGATGACAGTGCTAAGAAATTAGGATATACCATTCGCTTGTTCATTAACTCAAACCCAAAGCAAGAACAAGAATTATGGGGTGAAGTCATTGCGTCAAGCGTGGATGGTGTTCTACTTATGAATGATGAAATGACACAAGAAACAGCCAAGTTGTTACAATATGCACCGGTTCCTGTTTTGTTTGTCAATGCCATTCCAAAGTCTGATAAATTTGGCAGTGTTTGTATTGATTATCAAGAATCAGCTTACAACATCACGAGAAAAATGATTGAACGTGGAAGCAAAAACATCATGTTTGTTGGTACTGAACACAAATATACCGTAAACGATTTAAAACTAAGCGGTTATGTGAAAGCAATGGAAGAGTCCAAATTACCAACCAACATTGTTTTTTCAAGTGGCGATATTGCCATAAATGAAAAACATTTTATGCAAATTGTAGAGAACAAACTTCCAGAAGTTGCGTTGTTTGTTCGTGATTCTATGGCCATTTCATTTATGAACATTGCAACAAAAAAAGGATATCATATTCCAAGTGACATCCAAGTCATTGGATTTCAAAACACCAAGTATGCTGAACTGGCGAATCCAAAACTTACTTGTGTAGAAACACCAATTTATGAAATTGGCAATCGTGCTATGGCTTATTTAACCGAGTTAATGAAAGAAAACGGCACACATGAAAAACCAAAACACATTTTGGTTGATTACAAAATGATTTGGCGAGAGTCAACTAAATAAAGCGTTTGAGCAAGTATGAGTACTGAATTTATAAGCAGTTTTAGAGATTTGAATGGTTGGTGAAAATTCAAAGCTTATTGTTCGGGAATTACAACTTGTGAGCTAATAGATAACAAGAGGGTTTAGAGCAATCTAAAAACTAAGGTGGTACCGCGGATTTATTTCGTCCTTAGGATTTTTTCTTAAGGACTTTTATGTTTAAAGGAGGATATATGAATTTATTACAAGATTTAAAATGGCGTGGTCTCGTATATGACATCATTAACGAAGAAGAATTAGAAAAACGCCTAGAAGAAAAACCCATTACTTTGTATTGTGGATTTGATCCAACAGCGGATAGTTTACACATTGGGTCGCTACTACCCATTGTTACTTTAATGCGCTTTTATCGTGCTGGACACCGTGTGATTGCTCTAACAGGTGGTGGAACTGGATTAATTGGCGATCCTTCTGGCAAAAGAAACGAGCGTCAAATGAATGAAGTAGAAACGGTTCACAAATGGGCGGCATTATTTAAAAAACAATTTGCTCGTTTTTTGGTCTTTGATGGTGAAGGAGCTTTTTGTTTAGATAACTATGAATGGTTAAGCAAATTATCGGCGATTGAAATGTGGCGTGAATTTGGCAAGCATTTTAATATTAATCAAATGCTTGCGAAAGAAAGCGTGAAATCACGTTTGGATAATGGTTTAACTTATTTGGAATTCTCTTACATGATTATGCAAAGCATTGACTTTTTACACATGTATCAAGATAAATCTTTGCATTGTGAAATGCAAATTGGTGGTCAAGATCAATGGGGAAACATTACGGCGGGAATGGATTTAATTCGAAAAGTAGAAGGGCCTGAAGCAAAAGTGTTTGGACTAACACTACCTTTGATTACAAAATCAGACGGAACAAAATTTGGAAAAACAGAAAGTGGTGCTGTTTGGCTAGATGAAGACAAAACATCGCCTTATGAAATGTATCAGTTTTTTATTAATACTGCTGATTTAGATGTCATCCGTTTTTTGAAGTATTACACATTTTTATCACATGAACAAATATCAGCCCTCGAAGAAAAAGTAAAAAACGAACCACATTTGCGCGAAGCACAAAAAGTGCTAGCACGAGAAATTGTCTGTTTGGTTCATGGCGAAGAAGCATACAACCAAGCCATTAAAATGTCAGAAGCCTTATTTAGTGGAAAAATTGGAAACTTGAGTGCCAAAGAAATAAGTGTCGGTTTTAGCGATGTTCCTTCGGTTACGATCATGGAAGATATGAATTTAATTGATGCTCTTGTGTTTGTAAAGGCGGCTTCTTCTAAACGAGAAGCAAGAGAATTTATCAACAACAAAGCAATTAGCATCAATGGTGATGTCATAACGAGTTTAGATTATATCATTTCGAAAGACAAAGCCATTGATCGTCAATTTACTGTCATTCGTCGTGGCAAAAAAAACTATTATTTGGTAATGCATCAATAGAAAAAAGCTGTGAAATGTTTTTCACAGCTTTTCATTTGGGGAATTTTTTTTAGAAACAAATATTTTATTAAACACTAAAAATTGCATTGGCAATAAAATGACAGTGATGAATAATGGAATGATTTTTAACAGTACCGTCCATCCCATATGATTGAACCAAAGTTCAAATAGATAAGCAAGACCGTCTGACAAACCTAATTTAACTAAAAATGTAAAAAAAGACAGCACAAACGTTCTTGATGTTGTTTTTTCTCGGTAGGTGAATTTCGCATTTGCCCAATAAGAAAACAAAGAAGCAACAACAAACGCAATCGTGTTTGCTAGCAAAATAGATTGCTTGTAGATTAGTAAGTATACGCCCCAGTGAATTAACGTGTTAAAAACACCAATGATGCAAAAAACAATAAAGTTTCTAGTAAGGAACTTTTTGATGAAATTAATCATTGATATTGCTTTCCTCGGTGATATAAATTGGACGATTTAAGCTTTGATCACGGATGTCATACATTAATTTTAAGACAACATGAATGCTTAAAAACACAAAAAACATAAACACATCTAATCGTAAACTTAGCCAATTAAATTGATTGATAAAACCGTCTATTACATCATATGCAATAAATCCCAAAGCAAGGAGCATTAACAATGAAGTAACAAGCAAATACACTTGACTAAATTGTTTGATTCCTAAAATGGCATAACGAAATAACGACTTAAAATTCCATTTTGTCGTCCCTTCGGCTCTTGGAACATAATCAAATTCAATTACTTTCTTTTCAAAGCCAATCCAATTATAAATGCCTTTTGTGAAACGTTTATAATCTTTTATGGCAAGCATAGCATCGATTACCTGTTTGTCTAGCAAACAAAAATCTCTTGCACCTTTCGCAAGTGTTTTGTTTTTAGTGAGGTGTGCATATACTTTATAAAAAGAAAGAGCACAAAACGTCTTAAATTTTGATTCTCCAGCGCGGGTTCGATGCTTTGCATAGATGTGTTTGTATCCTTCCTCATAATAGGTAAGCATTTGGGGAATGAGAGAAGGTGGATCTTGTAAATCGGCATCAAGCAATATGGCAGCATCGCTGTTTGTCTTTTTTGCAGCTTCTAAGCCTGCTAATAAAGCGGCTTCTTTTCCAAAGTTTCGGGAAAAAGTAAGATATTTCACGCGATTATCTTGTTTTGCAAGATCTTTCATAATCGATAATGTTTGGTCTTTGGAACCATCGTTTACTAAAATAAATTGAAATTCATAATCTTTATTTAAATATTTGATTAATTCTTCATAAGTAAGTCGCAAGACTTCTTGTTCATTATAACAGGGAATGACCAATGATATTTTTTTCATGTTAACGGGCTCCTTTGGTTCTTCGTAAGTAACATTATACTAAATCTCAGGCTTTTAGTAAACAAATAATTGTAAAATGAGGGTCAATATGCTACAATGCTACATAAGGATTTCAAAATAATGATGATGAAAAAACTGAAAAATAATATCTATTGGCAATATAGTATGTTGTTCCTTGCTTTGTTTTTGGTCATTGCTCTTCCATTGATCATCAAAAAGGGATTGTTTATTGATGGATTGACACAACACATCGTTTTTTTCCAAGATTACATTGGTGCCATCAAACAATTTATTTTAGGAAACGAATTGAATATATATCGCCCCGATTTGGGATTGGGAAGCGATATTTTCACATATTATACTTTTTATTCTCTGTTTGATCCATTGAATATCATCGCGGTTTTGTTGCCTATTAGTTGGATTCATTTTGAATACATTCTATTTATTGCCATTCGTTTGTATTTTGCTGGCATATTTTTTATTTGGTTGTTGAAATATACGCAAGTAAAAAGTACAAGAGCCATTTTGCTTTCAGCGTTGTTTTATGTATTTAATGTAACGGTATTATATTCTGCATTTCGCCATCCTATGTTTATTAATGGGGTTTTATGGTTGCCGCTTATTTTTTTAGGAGCAAGCAAATGCTTGGATGGCAAAAAAGCCTATTGGTTGGTAGTTGGTGCTTTTTTCGCATTCATTACACAATTTTATTTGAGTATTTATTCTGCAATTGCATTTGAAGCGTTCGTTATTATAAAACTATGGCTAGCAAGAAAAGAAGAACCATGGGAAAAAAGAAGGAACAAGTGGTTATTGGTTAACTATTTGTTTGGGTTAGGAATATTAATTGGCGGATTTGTACTGGTACCACAATTGCTTGCAGTCTATTTTGGGTCACGTGCTCAAACAAAGGGACTTTTGATTTACGATAATTTGTATTATTTGGGAACCATTTCTTCCTTCTTTATTCCGATGATTAGTTCAAGTTACACTTCGAGCATAGGAAATGGACTTGTTTTCTTATTTGCCCTTGTGTACTTTTTTCAGCATAAACGCGATTGGAAAACAATTTTCTTTACCATTTTTTCCCTTATGTTATTTATTTCACTATTTGGATTTGCTGTGAATGTCTTTTCTTATGTGAACAATCGCTGGAGTTATATTTTGATATTGCCAGTTGCTCTGGCAGTTGGAACACTGTTTGATGAGCAAGAAACGATTGATGCCTTTCATTTGAAAAGCCCAGTTAAATTGATTGTAGGACTGGGGTTATCAATGGTTTTGTTTTTTGGTGGATTTATCTTATCCAATCGTTTTAGTGGAATTGGTAAAGTGATTGTACAAGTAGTAGCAGGAATGCTTGTTTTGTTGCTCCTTTACACAATCAAAAAATCACCAGAAGAAAAATGGAATTGGGTCAAATCTATTTCCATCAAAGCATTTCATAAGTGGTTGCTTGTTTCTTATGTTGTTTTTGGCTTGGCTGTTAGTTTACTTTATACGTTTTCTATGACAACAAATACCAATCTTGCCGCATATGATCACAAAGAAGCCTATGACATGTTTGTAGATGATACTTATTATCGTATGGATCAAAGCAGTTATGTGCTTCGTAGTGACTACTTGGGAAACGACAATTTGGTTTATGGGTATAAAAGCACCTATGCATACAATTCGATGGCATCCTCTTCTATTGGCCAAGTGATGGATTATTATAATGTTTATAATTTAAATAGCACGGTCGGATATACTGGTTTTAACAATCGTACCGCTTTGAACGCCATCAATCAAGTTAAATTCATGTTAATTAAAGCAAGTGATGCAAGAGCAATTCCCTTTGGGTTTTTATTTGTAGATCGTTTTCCCATCAACAAAGTTGAGAATCCAACCATTGCAAATGGTGGGGTTATCACCGATGAATTAGAACATATGAGCGTCTATGAAAGCAATCACTTCTTACCCTTTGGTTTTGTTTATCATCAATATGTGAGCAAACAATTTGTTGATGGATTAAACGAAGTGGAACGAGAAAACTTGCTATTGACGCATGGATTGCTTGATGATGATCAATTGCCTGCTATTTCTTATGATCAAATCAATAAAGTTGCTCCAACTCTTAGTCTAACCAATGCGCATTTTCAGGAAAATGAATTGATTGCTAGTGAAGATGCGATTATTCAATTTACCATTCCGTATGTCTTTGGGCATGATGTCTATTTTCATGCACAAAACATTAGAAATCTAGAAAATAAAAAAGTCAATTATTATGTAGAAGCATATCAAAACAACGAACTACTCAGTCGCTATCGTGAAACACTTTATGCGCAAGGGACATTTTTTTATCATGATAATTTTGAACCATTAATCAATTTGGGAGCTTTTCCAAGTGGGGATTTAACAGTCAAAATTAGGTTTGATAAAGGAGTTTATGCGATTTCTGATATTGGTTACTATGTAAATGATGTAACAGATGTAGCAACAAAAACCTCACTTTTGGCACAAGAAACATTAGAAGATATCACATTTCATAGCCAAGGATTTTCTGGGACAATCGACTTAAACAGTGATGGCTTGTTGTTTATTTCTTTGCCATACAGCCAAGGATTTACAGCCTTTGTGGATGGTGTGAAAACCGAAATTGAGCAAGTTAACATTGGATACATGGGCTTATTTTTAGAAGCTGGGCATCACAACATCGAATTTGTCTATGAAGTTGTTGGCATGAAAGTGGGCTTGTTGGTATCTATGTTAGGACTCAGTCTACTTGTTGTTACCCTCGTTTGTGAGCGTGCTTGCGCAAGAAAGAAGCGTGAAAAAAAGTGAAACGTTTTTTAGAAAGCCCTTATTTCATGATCGTTTTCTATGCGGCATCCATTGGCTTTTGGTATTTAAAAAGCCAAGTTTTAGCTGTGGCCATTAGTATTGCCATTGGCTTGTTTATTGCTTTGTTTCAAACAAAAAAAGTAGTATATGTTACCATTGCTTTAGGAATATTAATCAATTATCGCGATACCTATTTTGCTTTTAATCGCAACAGCGTCTTTGCAGCTGTTGGGATATTACTTCCCTTTGCCTTTATCAGTTTTCTGAAAACAAAATTTCATTTTAAAGATCTGATTTTAATTGCCTTTTTTGTTTATTTGGGGGCTAATATCTTGTCGTTAATTACAATAGACAAACCATTATTAGAACAAGGAATTGTTGGGGTATTGCAAACCTTTGCTTTTGTTTATTTTTACATGTATTTTCATAATCGCAAAGAAAAAGGCGATCAAGAATATCTTGCGAAAACATATAGTTTATTTGGCTTGGCTATCTTTATAGAATTTATCATCTTTATTTTAGGGTTTAAAGGCACGTATACTTGGGATAAGTCTATTGAACTTGGGTGGGGAGTTACCAATTCGATTGCCATGGTTTTGCTTACGATTCTACCTTTGATTGTTTATTACTTGTTCAAACATCCAAAGCACTTATTCATTACGGCTTTGATTATTGCTTTGGTAACACTGCTTGTGCTTACTTTAAGCAAAGCCGCATACATTGCCTTTGCAATTTTAATCGTACCATTTCTAATTTTTTCAAAAATTTATTATGATAAAACAAACAAGAAAAAGTTATTTTGGATAACCTTTGGTACATCGCTTGTGTTAGGAGTTGCAGCCTTCTTTATTGCTTCATCGCAAGAAAAATTGGTAGAAGGCTTTCGAGAATATATTTTAAGAATGGATGAACGTGGATGGTTTAACGATGTTGCGCGTTTAGAAATATACCAATATGCCTGGACCTTGTTTAAGCAAAACCCACTGTTAGGCACGGGCTCATTTACTGCCGCCCATTATTTAACAATTGGATTTGATGCGCCTTTGTTAAAGCATTATCACAACTATGTGATGCAAATGCTAGCGACAGTAGGAAGCGTTGGCTTTTTATCCTTTGCTTTTTTGTTGTTTGCCATGATTCGAAAAGCATTCTCTTATAGTTTGTTTAATATTTTTGTTTTGTTTTCGATTGTTGCAATGATGATTCATGGATTAATGGACAATACATTTCATAATCCCTTAATTATGACAAACATAGCCATCTTGGCGGCTTACCTAGAAGATGCACCACGCATCAAACTAAAAGATGTGTTTCAAAAAAAAGAATATATTATTGGCCTAAAAGAACAGATTGATTCTGTTTAGATGGTGGAAAAAAGCATATCATGAATTGAATAAAGAAGTTCTAGGAATATTTGAAAATATTCCTAGGACTTTTTATTTTTGCTAGATGATGCGTCGTTATTATTACTAATTTTTCCATAATGACGCTTCAATTTGAAGCCGTATTACTTTATTTCACTCTCTTAATTTTATTGATTTGGTTTATGGATAAGTTCCTTCCTTGGAAGGGTTTGTTTTTTAATGTAATCATTTAAAATATTTTTTATTAAAAGTGCTTGACAAAGATTTTGTAAGGGTTTACAATGAAACCAACTAGAGGAATCGTTTCCACATTTAAGAAAGAGAAATAATTTGTCTTTTTTTAGCACAAAGTGGAATCGTTTCCATATAGAATGCAAATTCTAGATGTTTCAAAACATAATCATGAAACAAACTATTTTCTCATTTTTAATGACAACAGAAAGGATGAAAAAAATGAAAAACTTTGGGAAACTTGTTATTACTGGATTAGTGCTATTGCTTAGCTTCTTTGTTTTCATAGGTTGTAAACCAGCCGAAGATGAAGACACCGATGAAGTAAAAGTAATTAAAGTTTGGGTTCACAAATCAGAAGCAGAAGATGAAGGAATGGTTTATTCCACAATTGCTGAATTATTTAACGAACAGCAATTCAAAACTGCTGATGGAAAACGAATCCTAAAGATGAAATTGGAATTTAAAAATAGTTCTGATACATTACAAACAGCCATTAATGCGGAAATATTATCAGGAGGACTACCGGATATCGTAGCAGTTGATGCTCCCAATATCGCAGCTTACGCAGATGCTGGAATTTTAGCACCAATTGATCAATATTTAACTTCTGATATTACTTCTAGTTATGTTGACAGCGTTATCGAACAAAGCACGATTGATGGAAAATTATACGCCCTTTCGGGAATGGATGCCCCAACCGGGATGTACTTTAATAAAGAACTGTTAAAACAAGTTGGCTACGAAGAAGCTGATTTTGG
Organism: uncultured Bacteroidales bacterium; assembly: GCA_964646985.1. Lineage (GTDB taxonomy): Bacteria > Bacillota_I > Bacilli_A > ML615J-28 > CAG-698 > UBA2253. Next base: position 27,331 of record CAZYFI010000002.1, on the reverse strand, counting down.
AACGGTTACCAATCCGTGGTCTTGGCTTGATGTTATGGAAGCAATGGTTGCTTTAAAAGCTGCTAATCTTGAGTACCGAATCAAATTAAATTTAGGATTTGGTGGCGATGAAGGCGTTATGTATTTATATTCGTCTTTACTTTATTCAGCGGGAGGAAGCTTCTTTGGTACGAATGAAGTAGTAGATGGAGCACTAAATTCAGCTAATTCCATAAAAGGAATTAAGATCCTGGAAATGTTTTTTGCTCCCGATGGTGATGGAGAATCTTGGGTTTATAACGGCAGTAATACCGATGCTTTAGCTGGCGGTGAATGTGCTTTTGAAATTCATGGACCATGGAATATTTCCACAATCAAAAAGAACTATAATAGTTTTATTCCTAACTATGGAATAATGCCGATGCCAGTTTTCGCAGAAGGAACGGCAAAAGGCACGCCTGTGGCCGGTTGTGGTTCATGGGGGTTCGGTGTGACGGTCAATTCTTCTGATCCAGCATCAGCAGCGATTGCGGTTGCATATTTAACAGGTACAACCGGAAGTCAATTGATGTATGAATCAATCGGAACATTCCCTACCCATAAAGCTTTGTTAACTGATTTAACTGAATTTCAAACAGGCGCACTTGGTTCATTAGCAACAATCCTAACAGAAATTGCGACTCCAAGACCAAAAATGGTGAACTATCCAAAAGTAAGTAGTAGCTATAGTAAAATTATTGAATACATTGAAACCATGTATGGAACTTCAGAATATGATCTTGAGGATTATATTGATACCCAAGTTGCTCAAATCGATAATTAAAATAGAGGTGAACAATGGTAGGCTCTGTAAAAAAACCAAAATTACGAATGTATTATAAATTGTTTGGAAAAACATATCGAACATCCGATACGATCATTGGTTGGAGTTTTTTGTTACCTGCCGTTATTTTAGGTATCATTTTTGTGATTATGCCGATTGTTATCTCGTTAGCTTATTCTTTTACCGATGCCAATTTATTGCAACTCAATCAAACGAAGTTCATTGGATTTACCAATTTTAAAAATGCTTTTCAAGATAAAATTCTGATTCAGGCTTTTAAAAACACGATGGAGTTTGTTTTGAAAGTGATTCCTCTACAATTGGGAGCGGCTTTGATTCTGGCGCTGATTTTAAATAAACCGATGAAAGGCAATACTTTTTTCCGGTGGGCATTCTTTGTTCCGACCATGCTTTCTTTGGCGGTAACCTCCATGCTATGGATTAATTTATTAAACGAGCAAGATGGTTTAATCAATGCTTTGTTGGAAAGCATCGGACTATCGCGACAGTTGTTTTTGAGTGATCCAGATCAAGCAATGAATTTAATTATTATGATCTCAGCTTGGCAAGGTGCAGGATATCAAATGCTCATTTTCTTGTCGGCTTTAAAAAACATTCCGAAGGAATTATATGAAGCTTCAAGCATGGATGGAGCCAACAAATTGCAACAATTTTGGCGAATTACGCTTCCGAGTATCAAACCAACATTCTCATTTGTCTTAATCACGATGATGATTGGTGCCTTTCGGTTGATAACGCAACCGATGATAATGACGCGCGGAGGTCCAATTGATCGCACTCTAACCATGTCATATTACATTTACTTGCAAGGGATTAACTTCCGGGATGTAGGATATTCCAGTGCAATTGCACTGATATACACGGTATTTATGGCAACCATTGCCTTAACCCTTCGCAAAGTCTTTGAGAAAGATAATACGGTGTGAGGTGATAATGATGAAAAAACGCAAAGATATTCCATTATCGATTTTACAATTGCCAAAGAAAGAAAAACGGCATTATTCGTTTCAAGAAATCATCATTAAAATACTGTTTAGAATCATGTTGGTCATTTTATGTATTATCTTTTTGTTCCCAGTTGTTTGGATGTTATCCAATAGTTTTAAAACCCAAGCACAAGTGTATGAGAATATTAATTCGATTAAAACTTTTTTTCCTGCCACTTGGGATGTAAGCAAATGGTTAATATCTTATCAGAACTTGTTTTCTACTTTTGATAATTTTGGACGATCAATCCTAAACAGTATTATGTATGCCACCGTTTCGATTACGGGAGTATTACTGGTTAATTCGATTGCTGGTTATGCTTTGTCGCGCTTTGTATTTCCTGGCCATAAAACCATTGTCAGCATTATCATTTTAATCTTGATTGTTCCGGTTGAAACTTCGATTGTTCCACTATATGTCATTTTAAAAAATCTTGGATTACTATCTCCGGAATTTCGCATTATCGGTTACTTATTGCCGGGGTTAGTCAGTCCGTTTTATATCTTCATGTTTCGCGCCTTTTTCTTGGGAATTCCTAAGGAATTAGAAGAAGCTGCTTATGTGGACGGAGCTTCGAAATTAACGACTTTCTTTAAAGTGGTTGTTCCGCTGTCGCTGCCTGTCTTTGCGACCGTTGCCATCTTTACGTTTATGGGAAGTTGGAATGAATATGTGTTTGCACAATTAATGTTCTCGAACCCAGCCCAACAACCATTACAAGTATTCTTACAACTTATCAACAATTTTAATCCAAAAGATATCTCTCTTGTCATGGCTTCCCTCACGTTTAGTACAATTCCAATTGCCCTTGTTTATATCTTTGCACAAAGATATATCATAGAAGGTGTCGCTTTTACGGGATTGAAATAGAGAAGTGATGCGAATGAAAAAAATATTTATTTGTTTTATGGCTTTCATCTTGATATTGCTTTCGTATGGGTGCGCTAAAATAGACAATGAGGCACTTTATTACCATGAATTTGAAGACCCTTATTTCCAAGATTTGTATTTTTTTGCGAACTTTGATGAAAATAAAGGTAACGAGATTACTGATCAGAAAACAACTAAGAAAGCTACGATCAACTATGTCTTTACCCAAGCCGCATATAAACAATCCATTGATCCTTCTTGGATTAGTCGTTCCGCTATCAGCGGCTCTTGTTTGGCTTTTGATGGGTATTCCAACTACATTGAGTATGGTTATCAAGATATCCAAATTAGCGGACAACATTTAACCATAGATTTGTTTATCAGTCCAAGAATGTTTGAATGGGATGCTCCCGGAGCAGTCGAAAACAATAGTGAGCATTTGCAGGTAATCCTTGGTCAATATGATAAGGCTGAAAACCAAGGATTTGTTTTAGGCATGCACAAATATGGCGAATATTCATTTCAAATTGGTCTTGGTGATCGATGGATAAAACTTTGGAATGAATGGAATGATTTAGATCGTTATACATGGAATCACCTAACGGTTGTTTTTGATGGAACAACCGGCTTTATGGGCATGTATAAAAACGGTGAATTGGTTAATAATCATGATGGCATCTTTGGAGCAATTGCCCCAGCTGATAAACCTTTATATATTGGTAAAAGTCAAATTCCCCAAAAAACGGGAGTCTTTGAATTAAATATGTTTAATGGTTTGATGGATGAATTACGAATATATCAATCATCCCTTAATGCTTTAGATGTGAAAACATACCATGATAGTTTTGTACAAAAAGACCGCATCCGCCCCATTCATTTTTCCGATGCATGGCTTAATGAAGAAATTCTAGATGATGACATTTATAAACCACAATACCATGCTTCACCTCCGCAACATTGGATGAATGAACCACACGCCCTCTTTTACTATCAGGGCAACTACCATTTGTTTTACCAATTTAACCTTACGGGACCTTATTGGCGCCAGATTGCTTGGGGTCATTGGGTTAGCCCGGATATGGTTAATTGGCGGAATGTGAAAGAAGCAATCATTCCTATGAAAAATTCGGTTTGCCCAGATGGAATATGGTCGGGAGGAGCCTCTTATAAAAAAGACGGAACGCCGGTTTTGTTTATTACAGCGGGTGATGATGCTAAAAGCTTTGGTCAGTGGAGCAATCAAAATGTGGCGATTGCTGTTCCCAAAGATTTAACTGATCCCGATTTGACAGAATGGGTAATAAGTGACCAATTGGTGGCAATGTCGAATTCGTCCATGGCAAAAACCAATGAATTCCGCGATCCGAATATTTATTATGAGGACGGGACTTATTATATGTTTGTTGGGTCCGCTCGTTATGATGGAAAAGGAACTGCCCAAGTATTTACTACCCAAGATGATTCGTTTTTAAACTGGGATTATCAAGGTGAGTTGTTTATGCCAACTATTTACCATAAGTATATGGGAACTACTTGGGAATTAGTGAATCTTGCGAAGGTTACCAATGCCAACAAAACGGTTTCGAAATATCTCTTTGCTTTTTCTCCCGCGGGTTCAGGGGCAGATAATGATGTCTATTATTACTTAGGTGATTTTAATAAAACAACGATGAAGTTTGTTCCTGAACATGAAAATCCCAAATTAATGGATTTGGGAAATAATGTTTTTACCGGTCCGACAATTTCCACTGATCCTTTGACTGGACGAGTATTAATTTGTAGCATTATCCAAGGACAAAGAACCGGACGTATGGAATATGCTGCGGGATGGGCTCATTCAGCTGGCGTTCCTCGTCAGCTATCGCTCGATGATGATGGTGAATTAATGGTTGGTCCACTGAAAGAATTGGATGATTTAAAATCTGATTTGCTTGTGGATAAAACAAACACCAATATTCAAACTGCCAATCAAGCTCTTTCAACAGTTTCTGGGAATCAATTATATCTTCATTTGCAAATAGCCAATGGGGATGCTAATAATTTGGGAATTGTTTTGAAAAAAGATCAATTTGGGCAAGAAACAATTCTTCATTATGATGTAATCAATCAATATATCTCGATTGATACGACCAACTCGGGAAATACAGTGGTGAAAGGCGTTTTTGGCGGACAAATGATGTTATTACCTGAAGATGTTCTTGATTTAGAGATCTTTATTGATGGTGCCATGATTGAAGTTTATATCAACGGTTACCGGACCTTAACAGCGATGGTCTATAATAACGCTTCGCAAATGATGGTATTCGCCGATGGCCAAATCATGATTAATCGTCTGTTGGTCCAGACGATGAAAACAATATAGGAGGGAAAAATGCAAATAACAAAAAAAATATTCTTGTTTTTTTTCCTAATATTCGTTGTTGCTAGTTTATTTGCTTGTGGCAATAATGATCCCTATGCCAAGGATTTGTTGTTACATTTAACATTTGATGAGGGACAAGGGAATAAAGCTCTTGATGCTGCTAAAAAAGAAGACCCAGCAACCATTGCTTATGTATTGACCAATCCAACTTATTTGCCTTCTCCCCAAGATCCGCAGTGGCGAAAAACAGGGGTTGTTAATGGTTCTTTATTATTTGATGGGTATTCGAACTTTATCCGTTATCCAGAAGAAGATTTAAAAGTACGTGGGTCGCAACTTACAATCAGTGTTTGGGTGGCTCCGCGCGCTTTTGAATGGGATGACCCGAATGCACAAATGAATGGAACCGATAAACTGACAGCCATTGTTTCACAGCATAATAAAAGTGAAAATCAAGGATTCATCCTTGGTTATCAGCGCCATGGGGCTTGGAGCTTCCAAGTCGGGTTAGGCGATCGCTGGCTTAGTTTGTGGGATGATAATCATCCACTTGTAAAATACGAATGGAATCATATTGTAGCTGTATTTGATGGTGATCAAGGTGAGATGGCTATTTATCTAAATGGTGAATTGGTTAATAGCGATTATTTTTTTCAAGGAGCAACCATTGTTGGTGCTTCTGGAGAACCTTTGCTCATTGCGCGCAATAGTTATCCCGGATCAAATGCTACGGCAACTTTAAACATGGTCAGTGGACTACTAGATGATTTAAAAATTTATGATGCTTGTTTACAAGCCGATGATGTTCAAAAAGCATATTCCCGTGTTGTTGTTCCGGAAATTGCTTTTGAAGACATTTGGCTACAAAATATTTTAACAAATGATATTTATAAAACACAATATCATGGAGGTCCCTACCAACATTGGATGAATGAACCTCATGCACCGATGTATTATAATGGCTATTATCACTTATTCTTCCAATTCAATCTATTTGGTCCTTATTTTCGGAATATTGGTTGGGGACATTTAATCAGTGATGATATGGTTAATTGGCGGCCTCTAAAAGAAGTTATTACACCAACGGCTGATTCCGTGTGCCCCGATGGTGTTTGGAGTGGGGGAGCCACCTATGATGCGGATGGAGTACCAGTACTATTATTTACTGCTGGAAATGATTCTTATCAAAAAGATGGTTTAATCAGCAATCAAAATATTGGCATTGCTCGCCCGAAAGATCCGACTGATCCGTATTTAACAGAATGGGTTGTCGATGATGAATTGGCAATCAAACAAGTTTCTGGTCAGGGAGCTTCGGGACAATTTCGCGATGCTCATATCTGGCAAGAACAAGACACTTGGTATTTGTTGATTGGTTCATCGAGTACAAAGTGGAATACCGGTGGGACCGCTCTACTTTATACAACAAAAGATGATTCATTTCAAAACTGGACATATAAGGGACAATTATACGAACAAGTAAATCAACCGGCGGATCTTGGGCCGGTTTGGGAATTACCTTTGATGTTACCAGTTTCTAATGAGAGCAATACCATTACCAAGTATATGTTTATTATTAGTCCTGCACCAGCGGACAGTGCCGATAATGATATTTATTATTGGCTTGGCAGTTTTGATAAAACCGCAGGGCGTTTTACTCCTGATCCAGCATTTGGAACAACCCCAAGGTTGCTTGATTATGGCAACAACGTGTTTACGGGACCATCGGGATTTATTGATCCTGTTTCCAAAAAAGCTATTTTATTTAGTATTATGCAAGATCAAAGAAAACCATCAGATGCCTTTTTATCTGGTTGGGCGCATGGTGTCGGGTTAGCAAGAGAAGTATATTTAAACGATGACGGGACTGATTTGATGATTCGTCCTGTTGCAGCTATAAACAATTATCATCAAGAAACCTTAGTGTCAATGACGAATAAAACTTTGAGTGAAGCGAATTCGTTGTTGAGCGATGTGAAAGGGGATATGCTCTATATTCACATTGAATTTGAAAATGTTAATGCTTCCCAATTTGGTATTAAAGTTCGGAAAAACGCTTCTGTTCTTGAAGAAACAACCCTCTATTTTAATGAATCCTTAAAAACCATAGGTGTTAAAACAGGATTGAGCGGAGCTTTAAGCGATAATCAAAATATTTCTGGCCATTTTTATGGATCATTCAGCTTTGAACAATCTACCATGGAGATGGACATCTATTTGGACCGTTCATTGGTAGAAGCCTTTTTCAATCAACAAAAAGCCATATCTGCTCGAATATATCCTGATCCATCCTCTCTTGGAATGGTGCTGTTTTCGGAAAATGGCGATGTCGTCATCAAACAAATGACCGTAGCAAGCATGAAATCGATTTATGAGGAAGGATCAGGCTGATGAAAAATAAGTGGATTGTGAGCGCAATTCTTTTCGCCATCACTTTAGCTTTGGGGGGATGCACGAGTACAGTTGCGGGTGAATATACTTTTTTAAATGCCAGTTTTGAAAGCGGGACTCTAAAAGGTTGGGAAACAAGCGGAGATGCTTTTTCAAACTCGGGTATTGTCCTTAATGATAAAGATGAAAACGGCGAACGATTTAACCAAGCTGGCGAATTTCTCTTTTATGGGAAAAAAGCCGGTTTCAGTAAAACCGGATTTATGCTTAGCGAAAAATTTAAATTAAAGGGAAACGGAAAAATCGGTTTTTTGTTAAGTGGAGCAAAAAACAACGCATTGTGTTATGTGGCCTTAATTGATTCACGAGGAAACGAACTCGCTATTCGTGCGAACAGCGATTTTGATGAAAGTAGCCCGAATACTTTGCACCGCGTCATAATTGATGCCAGTGCACATCTAGGAAAAACTGTTCAAATAAAAGTGATTGATAATGATAGCAAAATCGATGATTACAATTATATCAATGTTGATGATTTTATTGTAAATTACCAAGGAGTTGAAGATCAAGTGGGAAAAGTATACGACGCATATCAATATGTTCTAGAAAATTTAAATACAGTTAACCCAACCTATCGACATACTTACCATGCTATATCGCCAATCGGTTGGAGTAATGATCCGAATGGGTTAATTTGGTTCAATGGCGAAGGCCATTTGTTTCATCAGTTTAATCCTTATGCCAGCAGTTGGGGACCAATGCATTGGGGTCATTATACGACCAAAGATTTTGTAAAATGGGAATTACAACCCGTGGCGTTAGCACCGGATCAAGATTATGATCAGGATTTGGGATGCTTTAGCGGCACTGCCATTGAAAAAGATGGAAAATTGTACTTAATGTATACAGGTGTAGCCAATAATCAGCAGACGCAAAATCTAGCAGTTTCAGAGGACGGAATTAATTTTGAAAAATTGAATCGCAATCCGGTAATATCCACGATTGAAGTGCCTTCTGGGGTATCGACTGCGGATTTCCGTGATCCGAAAGTGTTTTATCATGACGGTTATTATTATTGCCTCATCGGAACCAAAGCCAATGGTTATGGAATGATTGTTCTATATCGCTCTTCCAACCTTACTAGTTGGGATTATGTAGGAAAAGTCATGAACAATCATAATCCGCTAGCTCCTCATTTTTTACAATTATCTGGAGTTTATGAGTGCCCGGACTTTGTAACAATCGATGGGCAAGAAATTCTAATTGTTAGTCCACAGAACCTTCCGAAAGAGGGCAATCAATTTGAAAACATTCATTCGGTTGTTTACATGGTTGGTGAAATGGACTATCAGAGTGGGCGTTATGATTATGATGAATTTGTTGAGTTTGATGGAGGCTTTGATTTTTATGCCGCCCAAACGATGCAAACACCGGATGGAAGAACGATTATGCTTGCTTGGATGCAAATGTGGGATCGGACTTTGGTCACACAAGCCCATAATTGGGTTGGTGCTTATACTTTGCCAAGAGAATTGACTTATCAAGATGGCCATGTTTATCAAACTCCGGTTCGCGAAATCATCGATTATCGGACCAATGCGGTTAGTTACCAGAACAAAACAGTTAATGGAAGTTTGACACTTCCGCAAATTTCGGGAAAAACCGTAGAATTAGAACTGGAAATCGAAGTTGGCTCATCATCCAAAGTAGGCGTTAAACTATTTAAGGGTGAAGCCAATGAAACGCTTGTTTATTATGATGCTCTATCACAAACAGTTGTCTTTGATCGTAGTAATTCTGGAAAGACCATCAGCGGTGCGGAAATGAACCGTTCAACGCGAAATGTTGACGTAGTACTTCATAACGGGATTTTAAAATTACGCATATTTTTAGATGTATCAAGTGTTGAAGTATTCATCAATGATGGTTATATGACAATGACGGGAAATGTTTACCCTGATCAAAAATGTATAATACAGTTCAGCTATAGTTTAAAACAAGTCAATAAATATGATATTTTAGTAAATAAATAAAAAGGAGAGAAAAATGAAAAAATGGTTGCGTTTTACCTTTGTAGTGACGCTAACACTATCGTTAATGTTGTTAGCAGCATGTGGTAAAAAAGAAGAGTATCCAACCCAAATCACCAATGGTGGATTTGAGCTTGGAACTGCAGAAGTTTGGACGGGATGGACGAAAACAGAAACTGCGTTTAGTCCTCGAGGAATTGTGAATGATGTAAAAGTGAATGGAATTACGGTTGATAAAACCGGTGAATTTTGGTTTAGTGGTACCGATGGCGGAACCCAAAAAATGGTGGGAACACTGACTTCCGATTTCTTCCAATTAACAGGAACTGGAAAGATTGCTTTCAAAATGGGAGCTGGAAAGAATCAAGATAAGATCTTTGTAGAATTCTTTGAAAAAGACAATGATACTGCGCTATTAAAAGTATCAAACACTGATTACAATGAACCATATATCACTGATCAAATGATTCGCAAAATCGTTGATTTATCAGCACACTTAAATAAAGTCATTTACATCAAAGTGACGGATAGTGATAATACCGATGATTATGGTTATGTTAATTTAGATGATTTTGTAGTTTGCTTGACAGAAGCCGAAGTTACGGCTTTCCAAACAGAGCGAGATGCTCAAATCGAAGCTTATGGCGAACCAGAATTTGAAGAAGATCCTACTTCAACAACCATCAACAATGGTGGATTTGAAGCAGGTGATTTAACTGGCTGGAAACAATTAAGCGGAACAGCATTTGGCGGAACGGTTGTTGTACCAACTACGCAATATTACTGGACAGATCGTTTGGTATATGGCGAAGGGGATTATTATTTAGATGGAAACAACAACGGGGCAACGGCAGAATCAGCAGTTGGCGCGATTCGTTCCACAAAATTTACATTAGCGGGTGATGGTTGGATTTCGTTTATGATTGGTGCAGGACCAACTAATTGTTATATTTCGATTAATGACGGAACAACGGATGCAGAATTAATCACCGTTACGAATACGACTTTTAACGATCCAGGGTTGCCTTTGACATTACGTCGTGTGTATGTTGATGCATCAGATTATCTTGGCGATGTTCTCTATCTTTCGATTGTGGATAACAATCCAAGTAGCGGATTTGCATTTATTAATGCTGATGATTTCCGTGTCAGCATGACTGAAGCCGAAGTAAAAGCGTTAATGAAATCTACTTATCAAGCGATTATGGCAGAAACATATACTGATTCATATAATTCGCTTGCTCATTTGCAAGATTACTACACCAATTATGATTATCCATTTGAATTGCCAGCTTTAATGATTGAAACAGAAGCTGAAGGCTTTGTAACAGCCTTGGTTGATGATTATGATTTGACCGCATTAATGGATGATGTCGTTATTTCTTATGGTGAAACTGCCGTACCGGCTGTTATTACCAAAGTTGTTTTAGGCGAAACCGAGTTTACAACCGGATTTGATGCTTTTGATTTTAATCAAGAAGGAACTTATGTCGTTCATTATGGAGCGACTTATGAAAGCGAAACCGTCACTAGTACTTTCAATGTTGTTGTATCGGCTAGTACCAATGTTGCCAATGGTGGCTTTGAAACTGGAGATATGACCGGTTGGACAGTTGTTTCTGGTGAAATCGCCAATGGGGCTTTAAATGCAGAAACTTTCTGGGGTGAAAAAATAGCTTATAACCAGCAAGGAAGTTATCACTTTGATGGTTGGACAGCTACATCTAATGAAGGAGCTGGCTATACCCTTCGTTCTGGATTGTTCACTTTATCTGGAACAGGTTGGGCTTCGTTTATGATGGGTGGCAAAGCTGCCGCAGTTAGAGTTGTGTTGGAAGATGGAACCGTTATTGGGTACTTCACTAATTATCGATTTAAAGATTTTGATTTCCCTTATTTAGCAAACGGTGGCCGTTTGGCAACCATGACACGCTATTTTGCAGATTTATCAGCATATTTAGGCGAAAAAGTCTATGTTGAATTGATTGATGATCCAGCTACAGCTGGTTGGGCAGTTGCTTTCTTTGATGATATTAATTTCTATCATACTGCTATTCCAGATGTTGCGAACGGGTTTGATACGGTGGCTGGATCCACAAAAGATTCGGTTCAAGAACCAAATGTTAATATTGTTTGGGAAATGGCAAATAATGGTGTTGTTATCAATGGCGGTTTTGAAACCGGAGATATGACAGGGTGGACTTCAGAAAAAGTTACTGTTAATGCTATCATCAATATGACACATTATTGGAATGAAAAACTTCCTTATAACCAAAGTGGCAATTATCATTTTGATGGTTGGACTTCAGGCGTTGCAGAAGGCGAACAATATTCATTGCGTTCCACTAATTTCACTCTTCATGGAACAGGATTTATTTCTGTGAAAATGGGCGGAAATGCCGCAGCTGTTAAAGTATATCAAGCTGATGGCACTCAAATAGGCTTATACAAGCAAAACCGTTTTAGCGACACCAATTTCCCTAATGTTGATGCTGGTGGCTCTTGGGCGGATATGGGAACATATTTCATTGATTTAAGTGCTTACTTAGGTCAAGAATTATACCTTGAACTTTGTGACATTGAAGTTGCTGGTTGGGCAGTTGCTTTCTTTGATGCTGTAACTACGTATTATGCCGTTACTCCAGATATCGCTAACGGATTTGACACGGTTACTTTATACAGCAAAGATGCTTCTGATCAATGGACCGTTGAACGCAGTCACAACATTCCATGGCAAACAATCGCCAATCAATTGGTTGGATGATTTCAATTGATTCATCAAGTAGTTCTTTCATGAATGCATAAAAAAAGTATTGTGAAAGAACTACTTTTTATACAAAAATTTGAAAACATCTGCTAAAAATGTTCTTGATAGTGATATAATAAGTTAAGAAATTTATTTTGTTAGGAGTATTAATTATGGCCCAAATGAAAGAAGTCGCCAAACGTGCTGGGGTGGGCATTGGGACGGTTTCTCGGTACATCAACAACAATGGTTATGTTTCTGAGGAATCGCGAAAAAAAATCGAAGATGCCATCAAAGATTTAAAATATATCCCCAATCAATTGGGGCGAAACTTGCAAGCCAAACGATCGGGGTTGGTAGCCTTATTTGTTCCGACCATTAGTCACGTTTTCTTTAGCAAAATTGCTTTTTACATTGAGGATTATTTGTATCAAAAAGGGTTTAAAATGATTATTGTTAGTTCTCAAGGAAAAAGAGATAAAGAAATCCATTTGTTGAACATGATTAAAACCGGACAAGTAGATGGGATCATTTTTATTACCAACCACCTATACCAAGATATTGATTTTCAAGGTTTAAATATTGTGACTTTGGATCGTCATCTAGATAATGTTCCTTGTGTAACTAGCGATAACTATGAAAGCACATTTAAGGCCATTGAACATCTTGTTCAAAAGGGCTGTAAACATATCGGTTACATTGGTGGGATGTCAAGTGCCCCTTCGGAGACCCAAAAACGTTATTTTGCTTATTTAGATGTTATGCAAAAATACAACATGGAACCAACATCATGTTACAAAAATATATATCACGGCGAAGAGTTTGTGGTGGCAAAGAAATTTTTGCAAGACAACCCGACGCTAGATGGCATTTTTGCTCAAAGCGATACTTTCGCAAACACTTGTTTTCAAATTGCCCTTCAATTTGAAAAAAGAGTCCCGGAAGACATTAAAATTATTTCCTTTGATGGCGTGATGGACGAAATATTACAACATCCTAAATTTACCGTCGTCAAGCAAGACATCGAAGCTTTGGCGGTGGCAATAGTTAACCAGTTAATTCAAAGGATGAACAACGAACCATCCGAAGTATTTACCTTTGTTCCGACGAATTTTATATTAGGAGAAACAACTTGAGGAAACGATTATGATTGTGTGCATCGGAGAAATTCTCGTTGACTTAATTGGAAACAAGAACAAGCAAACAGTTACATACGAATCTTTTGCCGGGGGAGCACCTTTTAATGTTGCTTGCGGGATTGCGAAATTCGGCGGAAAGGTCGGATTTATTGGCAATGTTGGCGTGGATTTAATGGGAAAATTCCTAAAAAAATTTGCTTCAACTATTTCGTTTTCCAATCTTTGTCTTACAGAAGATTCAAAGCATAATACGACTCTTGCTTTTGTTGCAAATGATGAAGACGGTGAACGCCATTTTAGTTTTTATCGTCATAATACCGCTGATTTTCATATTCCTAAAACCAGTCTTGCTCAATTAAAAAAAGCAAACATTGTTCATTTGGGGTCCCTCATGTTAAGCGAACCAAAAGGGAGAAAGTTGGCTGATCAGATTATCCAAACTGTGAAAGACAATCACCAATTACTAAGCTTTGATGTCAATTTTCGAGATGATTTGTTCGTAAATCAAAAGACGGCCATCGAAATTTATCAATCTTATGCTTGTTTAGCTGATTTTCTAAAGCTATCACAAGACGAATTAACCCTTTTTACTCAAGACGCTAATTATGAAGAGGGATTGAAAAAAATAGCTCGGCCAAATCAAACGATTTTCTTGACTCTTGGGAAAGAAGGTTCCGTCTTTTTTAGAAACAACCGATTAATCAAGGAATCTTCCATTGTAGTCAAGTCCTTTGATACAACAGGAGCTGGAGATGCTTTCTATGCTGGTGTTTTAGCAAATCTTGATCAAAAAGATATTCGTTCTTTATCTGATTGGCAAATTAAACAACTGTTACGATTTGGAAACATTTCGGGAGCATTGACGACTACAAAAAAAGGAGCGATTGATGCTTTGCCAACTTACCAAGAGATTATTGGTTTTCTATGAAACACAAATAGCAAATCTCTCACAATGAATGCTTCATTACGGATTCAAGATTCAAAAAAACACCGGTGAAAACCGGTGTTTTTTAACGTCCAAGTCCCATTTTGTTATAAACTTGAGCTATTTTCTTACTTGCCAATAGCGAAGCTTTGGCTCTTCCTGCATTTAGCAGTTGATCTAATTCTTGAGAATGAATGTAATATTGATAGCGATTTTGAATGCCTTCTATTTCTTTTACAACAATTTCTGCAAGATCACCTTTGAAGTCTCCGTATCCTTTATTTTGATATTTTGTTTCAATATCAGAGAAAGACATCTCAGTGATCACAGAATATATGGTCATTAGGTTAGCGATTCCTGGTTTGTTTTCTAGGTCATAGCGAACTTGAGCTTCGCTATCTGTTACAGCAGATTTGATTTTTTTACGCACTTGTGATAAAGGTTCCAGAAGATAAATGCAACCACGATCATTATCAGCAGATTTATCCATCTTTTTGGTAGGATCTTGCAAATCTTTGATCCTAGCTCCTTTTTCTTGAATGAGTCCATCCGGAACCACAAAGGTATTTCCAAAACGATTGTTAAAACGAATGGCAAGGTCTCTTGCTAACTCTAAATGCTGTCTTTGATCTTCGCCAACGGGTACAAATTTTGCATCGTAAAGCAAAATATCAGCTGCCATGAGGGCAGGGTAAGTAAACAAAGCCGCACTAACTCCTTGGACTTGCTTTGCCATTTTATCTTTGTATTGGGTCATACGTTCTAATTCACCCATATACACAAGCGATTGCATGATATAAGCAAGTTCCGCATGTTCTTTTACTTCTGATTGTATAAACAATGTGAGTCTTTCGGGTTTTAAACCACAAGCCAAATAGAGGGCTGCTACATTTTTGATGTTTTGCTTCAACACTGTTGCATCTTGTGGGGTTGTAATGGCGTGCAAATCGGCAACAAAAATAAAGAAATCATAGTCCTTCATTTTGTCTTGGAACTTAACAAAATTTCTTAAAGCACCCAAATAGTTGCCTAAAGTTGGAATTCCTGTGGGCTTAACGCCTGATAAAATAATATTCATATATCCTCCAATAAAAAAAGTCCTTAATTGAATTAAGGACGAAATATTCCGCGGTACCACCTTAGTTTATTGTTAACAATACACTCAAAGTTCTTAACGCGAACAAAACGTCAATGCATTTCTTCATTGCACTCTAAGGTCCATTCTAGTGGGCTTTTGGCGTTGCTTTCACGATCCAACACTCGCTTTACAAAGAGGCAAACACTATACTATTCCTTATCATTGTTTATAGTTATCATTATACTCGTTTTTTTATATTTTTCAACTAGCAGTTTAAAAAATGCATGAAAATAGCGATGTAAGCGATTTCTTTGTAACAAAAACAAGCAAAAAGAAGATTATTATGAAAGTAAAGCGCTTACTGAAAAAATATTTGTTGACACCTTTCCTTTCGATGTGTATAATAAGATTAATCACAAAGTGCCATTGGCACAAGTGAAAAAAATGGGAGGAAAAAATGAAAAAATTCTTAAGTTTAGTTTTCTTTTTGGCTCTTGCGTTAGTTTTTGTTGGCTGTAAAGAAGAGACGTATACTCTTTCTCTTTCAGGCCCACAAACCGTAAAAGTCGGAGAAACAATCACTTTAGTTCCTGTGACTGAAAAGCCAGAAGCAGTCTTTACTTGGACTTCAAGCAATACTGCTCGAGCTACAGTTAATAACGGCGTTGTAACTGGCGTTGCCGTTGGTGAAGTAGTTATTACTGTTAGCGTTGAAGGCGTTGGCGAAAAAACTATAATTATCTCTGTTACTGAATTCAATTTCAGTTTAGCTGGAGACAGTTCAGTTAAAGTTGGTAAAACATTGACTTTGACTGCTACAACAGATAAGCCATCACCTGCATTCACATGGACTTCAAGCGATGCTACTGTTGCAACCGTTGCAAACGGTGTTGTTACTGGTTTGAAAGCCGGAACTGCAACAATTACTTGTGCACTTGCTGGCGTAGGACAACAAACTAAAGTTGTAACTGTAAAAGCATTAACTACATTAACAGTTGGCTCTACTACTGAAGCTGGTGTTAATATGTTCTCAACATTCTGGGGCAACAATGCTACTAATGCTGATATTCGTTCATTAACATTTGGGTACGGAACTGTATCTTATCAAAAAGAAGCAGCTCGTTACATGATTGACCCAACCGTTGTAAAAGACTTTGTTGTAACTGAAAACACTGATGGATCAAAGACTTATACAATCGAAATCAATGAAGGTTTAGTATGGAATGATGGAACTGCAATTGATGCGAAAGACTATGTATTCCCAATGTTATTATCAATTAACCCTGTATTTGCTACAGCAATTGGTAAAGCATTGACTACTACTGGTGATATCGTTGGTAGTAAAGATTTTGCTGACCCAGCTAAAAATGCTGATGGTTTAGCTGAATTAGCTGGTGTTGATTTACTTGGAACACATAAATTCTCAATTTCAATCAACGCAGATCGTTTCCCTTACTACTATGAGTTCTTATACTATTCTGCAGCTCCATGGCCAATGCATGTCATTGCTCCAGCTGCTGATGTAGTACAAGGAACAAATGGTGCGAAGATTTCTGGCACTTGGACAGCTGAAGCTTTAGCAGCAACTGTTGATAAAGACGGCGCTGGATACCGCTATGACATTAGTGTTACTTGCGGCCCTTACTCTTTATATGATTTTGATGAATCAACTTCAACAGCTACTTTAAAAATCAATGACAAATTTGTTGGTGACTATCAAGGTCAAAAACCAGACATTGACAATATCGTGTTCAAATATGTTACAACTGCAACACAAATGCAAGCATTATTGAATGGCGAAATTGACATCATTGAATCAGTTTCTGGTGGCGATGCTATCATTTCTGGATTACAAGAAGTTGCTTATGGCAATATTAACTTCTCAACATTCTCTCGTAATGGTTTCGGACACATTGCATTCCACTGTGATGCACCTTCTGGACCTACAGCAGATGTAGAAGTTCGTCAAGCAATTGCTTACTTAATTAATCGTAACTTATTCTTAGAGACATACACTCGTGGATATGGTGTATTACCTAATGGACAATATGGTTTAGCACAATGGATGGTTGGCGCATCTGAAGATGAAAACGGCGTTGTACAAGGCCGTGACAAAGATGGCAATCTAGTTGCATTAAATTCATATAGTTATGATCCAGCAAAAGCTGTTCAATTACTTGAAGCAGCTGGTTGGAATAAGAATGCTACTGGTGGCGCATATGTTCAAGCTGCTGATGGAAGTTCAGTTCGTTACAAATTAGTCGGAACAGAACTTGTAAAATTAACAGTTCCTTGGGCAAATACAACTGGTAACCCAGTATCTGACTTAATTCGTGCTCAATTATTACCAAATGCAAAAGCAGTTGGTATGGAAATTAAAGATCAACCAATGGATTTCAACACATTGTTATACACTCATTATTATGGCGCTGATGGCGATGGCTACGGCTTACCAAAAGATGAAGATGGCGATGGCAAATGGACAGTTGCAGATATCCCTGCATACGAAGCAACTGAAACAGACGCTCGTGAATACCATATGGTTAACTTAGGTACAGGTTTCAATACTGGTTTATTTGAACCTTACTATGATGTTTCTATTGAGTATTGGGGCTGGGACGGCGGCGCAAATATCAACTATTTATTCGATCAAGAAATGCTTGATGCTGCTTTAAAAATGATGAGAGCTGCTGATGATCAAGAATACCTAGAAGCTTGGCAACAATATCAATTAAGATTTAATATCTTGTTACCATCATTACCATTGTATTCTGATATGTATCACGCTTTCTATTCTCCTAAGCTAAAGAACTATGATGTAACAGCTGAATGGACATTAACCGAAGCCGTATTATACGCAACTATTGAAGGATAATTAATTCGGCCGATTAGACATTAAATTAAGGAGATTGGTTTTCACCAATCTCCTAATTTTTGAAAAAGGAGGAAACTAGTTTGTCTAGATATATTATAAAAAGAATTTTATATATCTTCTTTGTTGCATTTATAATTACTGTCATATTGTTTTTCTTATATAAATCAATTCCTGGTGGTGATATGGCCAGAGTTATGGCGTATGTTGACCAATCATTAAAACAATCGGATCCTGATTTGTATGTGTTAATGATTAAGCAAGCTCAAATTGACTTGGGTATTGGTCAACCATTGATTATTCAATATTTCATGTGGCTAAAAGAAACATTGCAAGGTAATTTTGGCTATACTTTACAAAGTCGAGTTGAAGTATTACGGTATATTAAAGCACCAATGGTTAACACCATTAAATTAAATGTATTCGTGCTTATCTGTGTTTTTGCCATTACGTTTCCTTTGGGAATTAAAACGGCTGTCAAAAAATACTCAACTTTTGATAACGGTGTTCAAGTTTTCACAATCGTTGGAATGTCGATTCCAAGTTTTTTCGTTGGCTTGATTTCAATTTTAGTGTTTTCAGCTTGGTTAGGAATTTTACCAAGTAGCGGAAGCAATTCCGGAATCATTTTACGCGAACAAATGACGTGGTTCCAAAGATTTTTAGATAATTTGAAATACATGGTTTTACCAGTGTTTGTATTGACTGTATCATCTCTTGCGGGAATTACCCGATATGTACGTGGTACGATGATTGATATTTTAACGCAAGACTATATTCGAACAGCAAGAGCAAAAGGACTTCGTGAAAAAGTCGTTATTTATTCTCATGCTTTTCGTAATGCCATGATTCCTGTTGTTACCATCATGACTGGATGGATGTTAGGAATATTTGGTGGATCTACTATTACTGAGACCATTTTCGCTTGGAAGGGAATGGGGAAAACCCTCTATGACGCCCTTATGCAAGGACCAGATTATGCTGTTATTCTAGCAATGAATTTGTTTTACACAATGCTCGGATTAGTTGGAAATTTATTACTGGATTTGCTCTATACTGTTGTTGATCCAAGGGTTAAGTTGGGGTAAAATATGAAAAAAAGAAATTTATTTCAAAACATAAAAGAGATATTTATCGTTATTGGCCGTGCAATCAAATCGATGTTTTCCAGAAGTTTTTTTGGTACACACAAAGAGATGACGATTCTTGAAGAAGAAGCTGTACAAAGCCCTCTTAAAGTAACAGCGAAAAAGTTTGTAAAAAACAAACTTGCAATTATTGGGCTTAGCGTCTTTTTAGCAGTATTATTATTTTGTTTTGTTGGAAGTCTTTTTATCAAAGCAGATATCTATTATGTGAATAAAACACAAGCAAATATTAGTCCTGGATTTTCAATGTTGAGTGTTCCAGATAAACTAAAGGAAAATGGAATTTTAGACATTGCTGTTGCATCAACTTTTAGTATGGGCATTGATAAAGAAAACAATGTTTATATTTGGGGTGTAGACGTCGATAAAATTGCTGAAGGATTTCCATCAGGCGGAGCAGCACCAGATGATATTAAAAAAGGTGAAGCAATTACTGTGGGTTTAAAAGCAAAACGTGTTTGGGCCGGAACTGAACACTTTGTTTTAGAAAAAATGGACGGCTCTTTGATTTCTTTTGGTTTGGTGACCGAGACCATTTCTTTTGGCATTACAAACATTCCAACTAGTTTGCTTATGAAAGGATATGTTTCTCCAGTCAATGTTGTGAAGGCAATTGAAGATGATGGCGGCGTTCTTGAAGTAGTTGCAGAAAACCAAGTTACGATTGTAATTACTAACAAAAACCGCGTATTCATGTGGGGAAACACTTCGAAACGACCTTATAATTTAGTACAAGCTTTGGTAGGGAAAAAGGCCGTTTATGCTGGCTTTTCTCGAGAAAACATAACTTTCTTACTTGATGACGGAACAGTGAAAGTCGTTGGTACAGGCTCTGTTTCAACCAATATTCCTGCAGTCTTACTAGGACCTGATGCAAAAGGCAAGCAACTTGTTACTACTGCTGGTAGTGCTGTTGTTTTAAGGGAAGACGGAACCATTGTTGTATGGGGAGATAATCTATCGAAAGAATTAGACTTTGATCCTGCAATTCAAGGAAGAGTAGTTAAAATTTCTAAGACAGCTGTTGGTTCAGATAATTATCAACACATCTCTGCAATTTTGGATGATGGATCTGTTTATTCTTGGGGTGATGATACTTATGGAGCAACAGATGTTCCAAAAGAATTAAGTGAAGGAACCCAAGCGGTTAATATTTATTCAAGCTTTTTCCAAAATTTTGTAACAGATGCTGAAGGCAATTTGCTAGGAGCTTATGGACACAAAGGACATTTGTTTGGTACTGATGAATATGGCCGTGATGTATTTGCCCGTGTTGTAAATGGCGGAAGAATTTCCTTAACAATTGGTTTGGTTGCCGTTGTTATTTCTACAACAATTGGTATCATCGTTGGTGGTATTTCTGGTTTTTATGGTGGAAAAGTTGATATCTTATTGATGCGTTTTGCAGAAATTGTCGGTTCCATTCCTTTCTTCCCGTTGGCCATGACCTTGTCGGTTATCTTAAATCAAGCAAATGCTGATTTTGATACCACAGATAGAATGGTTATGATCATGGTAATCTTAGGTGTTCTAAGTTGGACAGGTTTGGCGCAATTAATTCGTGCTCAAATTTTGTCTGAACGTGAAAAAGAGTTCGTAGTTGCTGCGAAAGCATTGGGCGTTAAATCCCGAGCAATTATATTCAAACATATCATTCCTAACGTTCTTACGATTATTATTATCAATGCAACTTTAGGTTATGCAAGCTCATTGCTGACTGAATCAGGATTGTCTTTCTTAGGCTTTGGTGTACAATTACCAGCTCCTTCTTGGGGTAACATGCTTAGTGGAGCACAAGAAATGTCAGTCATTAAAGCAGCTTGGTGGCGCTGGGTATTCCCATCCATTTTCTTGTGTATTTCTACAATTAGCATTAACATTATTGGCGATGCTATTCGTGATGCTGTTGACCCAAGGTCAAGAGAAAGGTAGGAGGACCATATGTCGTTATTATTAGAAGTTAAAAATTTACATACATATTTTAAAACCAAGCGCGGTGTAGTAAAAGCTGTGAATGGTGTTTCGTATACACTTGATGAAGGAAGAACTCTTGGCATTGTTGGTGAGAGTGGATCTGGAAAAAGTGTTTCCGCAATGTCTATTCTGCGATTGCTCGATGGCAATGGTTATATTGATCAAGGTGAAATTTATCTTGAAGGAACAAATTTAGTTGAAGTAAGCGAAAGAGCCATGCAACATGTTCGTGGGAATAAAATATCTGTCATTTTCCAAGAACCCATGACCTCTTTAAATCCTGTTTTCACGGTAGAACGTCAAATTGGTGAAGTATTTCAAATTCACCAAGGAATGAGTAAAAAAGAATCCTATGTGAAAAGCGTTGATTTGCTTCGTGAAGTTGGCATCCCTAACCCGGAAAAAGTCGCAAAAACATATCCACATCAATTGAGTGGTGGGATGCGTCAAAGGGTTATGATTGCTATGGCACTTGCTTGCCGTCCACGAATCTTGATTGCGGATGAGCCTACCACAGCTTTAGACGTTACCATTCAAGCACAAATTTTAAAATTAATGAATGATTTGAAAAAAGAATCGAACATGTCAATTATTTTCATCACCCATGACTTAGGTGTTATTAATGAAATGGCGGATGATGTTGTTGTTATGTATTGTGGTGAGATTGTAGAAAAAGCCCCGGTTAGTACGATATTTTCGGATACTGGAAAATTCTCCCATCCATACACAGAAGGTCTTATGACTTCGATTCCCCGCTTATCAACAGATAAAGACCGCTTAGAAGCAATTCCTGGCGCCGTTCCCCATCCGCTTGATTTGCCAAAAGGATGCAAATTTGCACCAAGATGCAAATATGCTACGGAAAGATGTATCAATGAAGAACCAGATTTAGTTCATGTTACTGACATTCAGTCGGTGCGCTGTTTCTATCCGAACATCGAGGAGAGACATAATGGGAAAAAGTAAAGTATTAACAAACGAACCACTAATTAAAATTGTGGGCATGAAAAAATATTTTCCATTGAAAAAAACCCGTTTATTCCAGCGAGAAGTACTAACAGTAAAAGCCAACGATGGCGTTGATTTAGTAATCCATAAAGGAGAAACGCTAGGATTGGTTGGAGAAAGTGGTTGTGGAAAATCAACATTGGGGCGCGTATTATTGCAACTTTATCCAATCACTTCAGGGAAAATTATTTATTATGGATATACTCTTGAAGATTATTCACCACGATATCTTTTTAAAGAAATCAACCGTTTAAAGAATTCGCGTGTAAAATACGAACGATTATCAACTGCTGTTCCAAAAATTGAGGAAAAAATTGAAGCGCAAAAGCATGATCAAACTTTAGCAGAAAAACGTAAAGCAAATGAAAATGAAATCACGAAACTACAAAGTGAATGTGACGTAATTGCTGATCAATGTCGTAATGAATGCGGGACTTTCTTTTCATCTAATAACATCAAAGCAATCAAACAAGCTTTGAAGTTAGATGAGTTTATTTATAAAAGTGAAGAAAAAATTGCAAAACTAGAATTAAAAATTGTAGATTTAGAAAAAGAATTAGAAAAGCAAAAAAAGATTAAAAATGTAAAAGCAGAAAATGAAGTTGCAAAAATTAGAAAACAACTTGAAAACGCTGATTTAAACTTAATTGCTGATTTAAATAAAAAACTATCTATTGCAGAACGTAAAGCGCAAAGTCATATTATTGAAGTTGATATCGATATTCGTGAAGCACAAAAAAATATTAATATTATTAAAGATGACGTTTCTAAGAGTATTGCTAGAATCAAATCGCTTTTGGAAAAACCAATTGAATTAAATACTGAGATTCTTTCAAAACTTGTTGCGCAAAAATTGATTCACTTTGAAAAGCAAAAACAAATCAAAAAGTTAAAAGATTTTAATAATTTTGAACAAGAAAAGAAACAAATCGCTAGATTAAACAAAAAAATCGAAAAATTATTAGAAAAAACATCCAATGTTACAGGTGCCTTTATTTTATCTAACGATATCGATGAAGTCGCGAAAACATTATTTAAAAACATTGATGCTCTTCACAAAATGCAAATCAATCGTGATAAGTTGCAAATACTAGAAGTAAATAAATTCAAACAAGAACAAAAATTAGCAGATGAATCAGATAAATATACCCAATTTCAAAAAGATGTTTTTCAAGAAAGAATTGAAAAACTACAAGCAAAAATTGAAGTGTTGCAAACTGATAATTATCGTTTAAGTGAATTAAGCAAACAACTTACTCAATCCATTAAAGATGCGAATGAAAGAGTATCATCTCATCCAATGTATGCAATGTTGGAAGAAAAGAAAGAAAAAGGACTTGATTTATCACGCTTAACCTCAGAAGAAATGCGTCGCTTACGTCAAGACATGCAATTAATCTTCCAAGATCCATATTCTTCATTGAATCCACGTTTAACAGTTGGACAAATCATTGGAGAAGGACTCAAAGCGCACAATGTAGAGAATAAGGTGAAAGAATCTTATCAAGATATCATCTTAGAAGTAATGGAAAAATGTGGACTTGCACCATATATGTTGCATCGTTACCCACATCAATTCTCTGGTGGTCAACGCCAAAGAATTGGTATTGCCAGAGCTTTGGCTGTCAATCCTAAGTTCATCGTTTGTGATGAAGCAGTAAGTGCTTTGGACGTTTCGATTCAATCACAAATCATCAATTTGTTAGAAGATTTACGCGATCAAGAGAATTTGACCTATTTGTTTATTTCTCATGATTTGAGTGTTATCAAACATATTAGTGACCGTATTGGTGTCATGTATTTGGGTAAAATTGTTGAGTTAGGTAATGCTGATGAAGTTTATCAACGTCCGCTTCACCCTTATACAAAAGCCCTTATTTCCGCAATTCCAACTACTGATCAGGGCACAAAACAACGCATTTTCTTAGCCGGAGACATTCCATCGAATGTATTCCCACCAAGTGGTTGCAAGTTTAGAACTCGTTGCCCATTGGCTCGTAAGGAGTGTGCTCAACGTGTTCCTGAATTCCGCGAAGTGGAACCAGGTCGCTTTGTAGCATGTCATTTCTATGAAGAAACAGAAACTATTAAACCGTCTTAAATTTACGCCCGAGCAAGAGCAAAAAGCACGCGAAAATTTGCGAGAAACGCCTTTAGAAAAAGGGGATTTTGGAGCAATGATGATTGCTGCTTTCCTAATGTTTGTATTACCTACCATTGGCGTATTAGGGACCCTTGCTTTCATCATGTGGCTCATATTTTTTGCGGGAAGATAACAAAAACTATTTTTAAAGGAGGGAACTATGATAAAACTTTATACTTCTCCTAGCTGTTCATCGTGTAGAAAAGTAAAAAAATACTTTCAACAGTATAAAATTCCCTACACAGAAAAAAATATTCTTTCAACACCTTTATATCGAGATGATATCTACAAGATGTTAATGAATAGTGAAAACGGCTTTGAAGACATCATTTCTACAAGATCAAATGTTTTTAAAGAATTAAATGTTGATTTAGAAAAGATGAAAACCAATGAATTGATTGATTTTATCGTGAACAATCCAAGCGTATTAAAAAGACCAATCATTGTGACTGACTTTGAAATTCAAGTTGGTTATAACGATGATGATATTGAATTATTCCTTCCTCAAGAACTACGCGACATTGAGTGCCAAGACTGTGTTCCAATAAAAGATTGTGAATATCGCAAGGCAATTAGAATTATCGATAAATCAGCATAAAAAAAGTGGCTAAGATTAAACTCTTAGCCATTTTTTAATGCAGTTTTTTATACGCGTTATATGCTCGGCGAATTTTCTTATCGCTTTTGCGATATTGAATTTCTAATTCGTTGATAATTTGAATGAATTCTTTTTTTCCACCGCTATATGTTTTTGCCTCATATTCTAATTCATAATCTGTTGTTCCTAAATAATCGCTTTTATCAATAAATAAGACCCCAGTTTTATAAGGCATATACATTCTAACGGTTGAAAGGCTTAAAAAGTTAACAAGTTTTTGTGATCCAATTAACGGGCTTAACTCATTTTTAATTTCACTATCAGGAACCAATCCTGTAGTTCTAATTTCCCCAAAGGTTTCTACGTCAATCGGAATGGTAAATTCTTGCATGGCATAGCCTTTTTTACGTTTTAAGGTTAATTCTAAATCATCACGTTCCCGAACACGAAGAGAAGCGTCAAGTGCTTTTAAAGAGAAACGAGGTGTGTCAAAATAATGGTTTGTTTGCGAATCGGTACGATTGCCGCGAAACTTTTCCATTAAACGCTCATATTCCTCTTTTGATAATAGCGTTTTAAATTCAACTTCAGTATTGGTGTGCATAATTGGTAGACATCCTTCCTTTATTTATCATAGTATATTATACATATAATATCACAAAATGCAATATGTTTTTTGAAAATGCACTTTTTGTAAAAAATAAATTAAATGATACAAATAAGTTGGTTTTTGTGTTAAAATATAGATGATGATTTTAATTGTTATGAAAGGAATCAAACATGATTAATGAAAATCTATATTGGCAATCCTTTTTATTGCCATATGAATTGGCTGTGGGCGGCTTTATTATTAAGCTTGAAGCAATGCGCAAAGAATTTTTATTAAAGAATGTCAACAATCCCATTGAGATTGTCTCGGGCCGAGTCAAATCAGTGAGTAGTATTTTAGAAAAAGCTGAAAGATTAAATATTGATTTTAATCACATTACGGAAGGCATATATGATATTGCCGGAATTCGTGTTACTTGTAAATATATCGAAGATGTGTATACAGTGTCTGAACTTTTGATGGCACGTAAAGACATTGATATCTTTTTGGTGAAAGACTATATCAAAGAACCCAAATTAAGTGGGTATCGCTCACTGCATTTAATTGCTAGGTACAACGTTGAAACCGTTGATGGTCGTATGCCAATCAATATGGAGTTTCAAATTAGAACGCATGCCATGCATTTGTGGGCATCTATTGAACATACCTTAAAATATAAGTACTATCGTCATATTCCTGAAGAAATAAAAGAACGCTTGCTGCAGGCTTCAAAAATTTGTGCTAGCCTTGATGATGAAATGACAAAGATCAAACAAACAATGGGCAACATCTCGGTGGACAAAGTGCGAGAAAATGAGCCTGAACTTGATGAGATGGAACTATTTTTGAATAGTGTAAAAAAATGGTGATAAAATGAAATATGCTTTGTTTGGAAAACACGAACCATTGGCAATCAATCTACAAAGAGATGATGAAAACCCCGATGTTGTGTTTTCATTTGGTGGCGATGGAACGATGCTTTCCTCTATTCATCGATATATTGATCAATTAGAAACGGTCAAATTTATTGGTATCAATACTGGTAGATTGGGGTTTTTTACTGATTTTGATAAAGATGAGTTACCAATGATTTGTGAAATGCTGAAAAACAACGAATTTGAAATCAATCAGTTTCACATATTAGAATACACATTGATCAATGAACAAACAACGTTCAAGGGGTATGCTGTGAATGAACTGGCAATTATCAATCCTGTTCATACACAAAATATTGATGTATACATCAATGATGAACAATTTGAAACATTTCGTGGAACAGGCTTGCTTGTTTCTCCGCCAACAGGCAGTACTGCTTATAATAAATCATTGGGTGGAAGCGTGATTGATCCCAATATAAAAGCGATTCAATTAACGGAAATTGCTCCGATTAACAATCGAGTGTTTAAAAGTTTGGCATCGCCTTTGGTGCTATCCGAACAATCAAAGATTGAGCTTATCATGCTTCCCAATCAAACTCCGGTTGTGAGTGCCGATGGATTCTTGCTAGACTTTAAAGATTTGCATAAAGTAACAATGAAATTATCGTCACGGACGGTATCGTTTATTGTAAAACCAAATACTGATTTTTTTCATCGGGTAAAAAGATCATTTATAAAATAAAAAAAAGTTAAAGAAAGTTCTTTAACTT
>CAZYFI010000001.1:0-76909 GCA_964646985.1 uncultured Bacteroidales bacterium | reverse complement strand
CTTGGAAAGTATGTAAAAAACGAAAAATTAAATGAGAAAATCGTTTGCGTTTTAGGAAAACCACAAACAATAACAAGAGCGCAGTTATATGAACGACTACTTAGTCAAGGAGTTTTTTTAGAGAAAAACATCAATCGCAGCCTTGATTATGTTGTTGTGTTGGGGAGTAGTCCTAAAAGCAAATTACTAAAAGCGGTCGAACTGGCAAAACAAAACGTTCCTTTGCAATTTGTAAATGAACAAGAGATATTATCTCTTATGAAAGAAGAAAACAATGAATGATATTTACTTTGAAATAAATAAACCAACTAGTTTGTTGGCTTTTTTACAATCGTTTCATCTTGGGAGAAAAGCGATAAATGATATGATTTTTAGTGGAGCAATCAGTGTCAATGGAGAAGTCATATTGCAAAATCAAAATTTGCATGCCAACGATTTTGTTATGGTTGAGTTTCAAGATGGTGTTGATTTAAAGCCTTATGAAAAGCCACTTGAGATTGTTTTTGAAGACGATGACGTCTTGCTTGTAAACAAGCCTCCTAAATTATTGGTTCATACTGATGGAAACACGCAACTTACATTAGATAATATGGTTTATGCTTATTTTTTGTCGCAAGGAAAAAACATGTTGCCAAGGCATGCTCACCGTTTGGATTTTGATACAAGTGGAATTGTGATATATGCAAAACATCCATTGGCGTTGGCGTCATTAAGTCATCAAATAGAACAACAACTAGTAGAAAAAAGATATTACGCCATCATTGATGGGGTGATAAAACCAAAATCAGGAATGATTGAATTGTCGATTGGAAAAAATCGCCACAAATCCAATGAATATATTGTTTATGAAAAAGGAAAACCAGCAAAAACAAGTTATCAGACTTTGAAAACAGGTAACAATCAGACTCTTGTCGATGTGAATATTCATACTGGGAAAACGCATCAAATACGCGTTCACTTTTCACATCTCAATCACCCTGTAGTCGGAGATGCTATCTATGGGCAAGCCAAAGATCGAATGATGTTGCATGCTTATCGTGTTGGGTTTGTTCATCCAAGAACAATGAAAAATGTTGTTTTTTCTACTTTATTTCCGAATGACTTTACGATAAAGAAAGATTAGAAAACTTATGAGAGCTTTTATTGGTATTCGGTTAGAAGATTGCAAGAATGACATTCTCATTTTGCAAGAACAAATGAAAAGACAATATCTAGGTAATTATACTTTGTCAGAAAACATTCATTTGACTTTGCTTTTTCTTGGTGAGATTGATGATGTAAAGCAAATCATGATTCATGATTTGTTTCAATCGATTGATATCAAAAAGTTTTCCATTGAATTAAACGAGTTAACTTCTTTTCGCGACATGATCGTGATAAAAGTCAAACCTAACATGGCTTTAAATCGTGTTTATGAGCAGTTAAAAAAGCAACTGATTAGGAATGGATTTTTGATTGATGAGCGACCCTACTTCCCCCATATAACACTTGCAAGACAAACGCATTGTTCGATAAAGCAACCGTTGTTTTTGCAAACAAACGTGAATGAAATCGGCTTATTTGCTTCTGTTCGCGAAGTGGGTAAACTGCAATATAAAATTATTACTAAAACCATACTAAAATAATGATATTTGAGGTAAAATGAATCGTGAATCAAAGTTTATCTTTTCCTTCCATCCATTTGGGTTTGTTTGAGTGTCGTCTTGTACAAACCCAAGCAGAACTAAATGAAGTATTAAAGTTGCGATATGAAGATCTTTTGTTATATTATAATGCAAAGAACACAAATGACACAGGAATCTTTACTGATCAATATGATCAATATTGTGACCACTTAATTGTTATTGATCATGCAAATAAAGTGATCGCTGGTACATATCGACTTGTTAGAAAAGAACATTTGGTTCATGTTGGCAAATTTATTACTGAAAATGAATATGATTTATCGCCGATCAAAGAGCAAAATATATTAGAACTAGGTCGTGCCGTTGTTCATAAGGCTTATCGTAGTGGAACGGTAATAATGCTTCTTTGGCGAGGAATTTTTGAGTATGCGAACATCCATCGTATTGACTATATGTTTGGTACAGCATCCTTTGCTGGCACAGACATCAAAAAATATGCACACGGGTTATCATACTTATATTATCACTATCTTTCCAATCAACTCATTTCTGCAGTATGTGAATCGCCAATCAAAACAAACATATTGCATCAACAAGATGTTGATGAAGGTCTTGCTAAAAAACAACTTCCTCCACTTGTAAAGGGGTACTTACGAGTGGGAGCCAAATTTGGAAGTGACATCTATATTGATTATCCATTTAATAGTATTGATGTTTTGGTGTTATTGGATATCAAAAACCTAGACGATAAATATTTAAAAAAAATAATCAAATAAAAACATTGGGGGATTTTTGTGAAGATTGATGATAAATTGACGCACGAACTATATGCACACAATGAAGAAGCATTTGCAAAAGTATACATTGAGTATTATAAATTGGTTTTTAAAGTGATAAAAGAAAAAGTGCACGACCAAGAAGCATCTATTGAACTTACTCAAGATACTTTTATGAAAATGTGGAATAATATTTCTCAATTTAAAATTGGGACAAATTTTTCGGCTTGGCTAACAACGATTGCGAAAAATTTAGCAAATGATTATTTAAGAGCACATAGAAAAGAATGGTTAAGTGTCATTTTAAACAATGATTTGATTTCTAGTTCTGGACAATTGGAGAATTCATTGAAATTAGAATTTCAAATCGATATCAAAAATATTCTTACGGAATTTGAATATCAAGTTGTTGTTCTAACCAACATATATCATTTGCGAAGAAGAGAAGTCGCGGAAGGCCTAAACAAACCTCTGGGAACCATTTGTAGAACATATGTAGAAGCGATGGGGAAAATTGAAAATTACGCGCAAAATAAAAACATATAAACCGCTTTTTGCGGTTTATAATTTTTTTTAAAAAGAAATTGAATAAAAATAATTTTTTTTATCGTTTTGTTGCATGTAGATTAAGTTTGCCTTAAAAAGCTAGAAAACACATGTTAAAGCGAACGCTACATTTTCTCTCATTTTTGCGGGATGAATGTGTTGTTGGTAAGCAGGCTTCTCAAAGTCGATTCTTTTCCTCAACAAAACCTAACAACTGGGGTGCTGTTAGGGGCCTACCTTGTATTGGTCCTTTCGATTAATACAAGGTAGGCAGACAAAAAACATATTGATTCTCAATATGTTTTTTTCTTGTTTATGGTGCTGTTTTAAGGTATAATAATTATAGGAAACGGATGGACATATGAAAAATAAAAATATAGCGTTAGTATTGGCTTTGGTTTCTACCATTTTAACCGCTTCTGCTAACGCCCTTTCAAAAATTGGACTAGAGGGTTTTGCCCCGATCACAATGGCTTTTTTAAGGCATTTTTTTACGGCTGTCTTTTTTTTGGTTCTAGCTATTATTTATAAAGTGAAACCACCCAAATGGAAAGATGTATGGTGGTTTGTGTTAACAGGATTTTCTGGATTCGCGTTCTTCACCATTTTGTTTAATATTGGGTTGATTACAACAAATGTATCAACGGCGAGCATTATTTTAGGAACATTTCCTATCATGACGATTATCCTTGCTGCGATTGTTTTTAAAGATAAAATTCCCCTTTTTGGGTATATTGCTGTAGCCATTGAGTTTATCGGCATGATTGTTTTGTTTGCCGATCAAGGAGCAATTGTGATTACAATTGGTGCCGTATTGATCTTGTTATCAGCGTTTTTATTGGCGGTTTATAATGTTGCACAAAAACACCTTTTAAAGCGATATCGTCCTATTGATATTATCACTTATAGCATCATAACTTGTTTAATAATGATGTCGTTTGCTATTCCAGAAACAATTTCCCAGTGGAAAGAGGCTTCCCAAAGGGCAATTTGGGCGGTGATTGTATTAGGAATATTGCCAAGCGGGGTAGGAACGATCCTTTGGTCTTTGGCGGTATCAAAAGCAACATCGGTCACAACGGTCACTAATTTTGCTTTTTTAACACCTTTTATTTCTATTTTAATTGGATTGATTCTTGTTTATGAACCATTGGAGCCAAAAACAATTCTTGGTGGTGTCATTGTAATTGGGGGATCTATTTTGTTTGAATATGTGAATGAACGGCATAAAGTAAAAATTGCAAAAAACAATATACAGCAGGTGCAAGAACATGATGAAAAACAAGCTATTTAAAATTCAGTTTATTTTGTTTGTTTCCTATTTGGCTTTAACCATATTTTTTCTTGTTGGTTTTCACAACTCCATGTATGAGACCTTTTTACCGGGGTGGTTAGGTGATTTCTTTATGTTGTTTGCAGCCGTTTACTTTGTTGGTGGTGGATTCATCATTCCGATAATTTGGTTTATTTATGTAGTCTATCATTATCAAGTAACGAAAAAAATGTTGGAACCGCAGTATGAAAGCAATACAAAAGAGTTTATATGCAAACAATTATTTCCTCTTATGGTTTTAATGTTTCATTTGATTAATTTGGTTTATTTGTTTGTCGTTGACGAATTCTCAGCATTAAATCTTGTTCACTTCTTTGCTTTTATGTTATTCATATTTAGTTTGTTTGCTCTTGAACAAAACAAATTTAAAAAAAGTTGGACTGTTTTTTTCGCTGTATCAGGAGTTGCTATTATTCTGTGGTTGGTTGATATGGTAATAGGGCCAGAGTTTAAACAAGCCCTTCTAAATCAAGAAGAACTAATTTATGGGTTTGGTTTTCAAAATTCCTTTTATTTGATTTGGATTTTCACAATCGCCTTAATTGGTTTTGCTGTTGTTGGTTTTTTTTATATTCCCGACCAAACAAAGTATCGTCATTTATTATTGCTTGTGATATCGTTAATGATTTTATTTCTTAGCATTGTGCGACAACTCGAATTTTTTAGTCGAGCGATGGTGGGGTAGGAGGAACTATGAGCAAATTTTTAGTCACTGGTGGGGCTGGTTTTATTGGCAGCGAGATTTGTCATCTTTTGATAAAAATGCAACACGAAGTGATTGCGTTTGATAATTTATCGAGTGGTCATTTTGAAAATATTGCCGATTTGGTTGGTCACCCTGGTTTTACGTTTGTAAAAGGCGATGTTCGCAATCAAGAGGAAATTACAAAAGCAACCATCGGCGTTCAATATATCATGCATCAAGCCGCATTGGTCTCGGTTCCACGATCAATTGAGGAACCTTATTTAAATCATGAGATTAACATCAGTGGATTTGTTTGTGTGTTAGAAGCGGCCAGAATAAACCAAGTGAAAAGAGTGGTATATGCTTCTTCGTCTGCAGTTTATGGTGACAACCAAGATGAAATCAAACAAGAAAAACGCATCGGGACAGTCATTTCACCGTATGCCTTAAGCAAATTAACCGACGAAATGTATGCATCGCTTTATTTTCGTTTGTATGGAATCGAAACAGTAGGGTTGCGTTATTTCAATGTATATGGCGAAAAGCAAGATCCAAGCAGTGTATATTCAGGGGTGATTTCCATTTTCTTTAAAAAAGTGAAGAATCAAGAAGATATCATCATTTATGGAGATGGTTCCATAACACGTGATTTTATCCATGTAACAGACGTTGCTAGCGCAAATGTGCTTGCGGCAACATCGAAAAACAATGTGAGTGGAAAAGTTTATAACATTGGCACCAATCAATCCACTTCAATTAGACAATTAGCAGAGATTGTTTTGCAAGCAACAAATAAAAAAACAAACATCGTGCATGCACAAGCGCGCAAAGGCGATATTTTATTTAGTTGTGCCAACGTGACAAAAGCAACCAAAGATTTGGGATTTCGCGCGCAAATATCTTTGCTTGATGGCCTAACGGCTATGGCTTCAAAAATGTAATCACCACAAAGCTTAAGAAGAAGTCTTAAGCTTTTTTTCTTGCGTAATAAAAAAAGTATATTTTTCTTGACATGTAAAGTTTGTTTTGGTAATATATATAAGGCTTTTAGAGAGGCATAGATATGCGAGGTTGCTGATACTCACGGTTGCGTTGCCTAACCACCAAAATCAGGTAATTCGCATGGAGCCAAGCTACATTTTAAATGGACGCAAAAGGAGGACCAAAAAATGGCAAAACAAGCTTTAAGGATCAAATTAGTTTCTTATGATCATCGATTGTTAGATCAATCGGCAAAGAAAATTGTTGATGCAGCAAAAAAGACCGGAGCAGTTGTTTCGGGTCCGATTCCGCTACCAACAGAAAAAGAGGTATTCACAGTCATTCGTTCACCTCATAAGTACAAAGACAGTCGTGAACAATTTGAAAGAAGAACTCACAAACGTTTAATCGACATCGTCGAGACAACTCCAAAAACTATGGATGCATTAATCCACTTGGAGATTCCGGCCGGTGTTGATATCATTCTAAAATAATGAGTAAAGTAGGAGGTGAAACTCATGGCCAAAGGAATCTTAGGTAAAAAAGTCGGAATGACACAAATCTTCTCCCCAGAAGGCACTTTAATCCCTGTAACTGTTATTGAAGTAAGTCCTAATGTGGTATTGCAGAAGAAAACCGTTGAAACGGATGGATACCAATCCGTGCAACTTGGTTATAGCGACAAGCCACAAAGACTTGCCACTAAACCAGAAATTGGACATGCCTCAAAAGCAAATGCCAACCCTAAGCGCTTCATTAAAGAAATCGCAGGGGTGGAAATGAATTTCTTTGAGGTCGGTCAAGAGGTAAAGGCAAATATATTCAAGGAAGGCGAAATTGTTGATGTAACTGGCACAAGCAAAGGAAAAGGTTACTCAGGCGGAATCAAACGCCACAATTTCCACAGAGGCCCAATGGCCCATGGTTCAGGATACCATCGTGGTATTGGATCAATGGGTGAACGTACAGCCCTTCGCGTGAAAAAAGGCAAGAAGATGGCTGGCCGTATGGGTGCAGAACAAGTCACTATTCAAAATTTAGAGATTGTAAAAATCGATTTAGAAAAAAATGTAATGTTAATTAAAGGTAACGTCCCAGGCGCAAATCGCTCTTATGTTGTTATTTCTAACGGCGTCAAAGCGCGTACACCGGAAGTTAATCCTGATGCATTAGCGTAAGAGAGGAGATAAACATGCCTAGTATCGTAGTACATAACCAATTGGGTGAAGAAGTAGGTAAAATAAACCTTAACAAGAATGTTTTCGCAATTGAACCCAACATGCAAGCGGTATATGACGTTGTAAACGCCGAACGAGCTGCAATGCGACAAGGAACCAGCAAAACCAAGGATCGTACCGAGGTTCGTGGTGGTGGACGTAAACCATGGCGTCAAAAAGGAACAGGCCGCGCTCGTCAAGGAAGCATTCGCTCTCCACAATGGCGTGGTGGTGGGGTTGTCTTTGGACCAACACCAAGAAAATATGTTTTAAAAGTGAATCGCAAAGTAGTGCAATTAGCTGTTAAATCATTGCTTTCTGACCGCTTTAAAAACAAAAACATCGTTGTATTAGACAAAATTGAGTTGGCTGATTTTCGAACAAAGAGCTTAATCGCGGTTTTAAATAACTTAAAAGTTGATGGAAAAGCGCTATTAATTACGACTGAAGAAGATTACAATCTTTTTGTAGCAGGAAGAAACATTCCTAATCTTTATGTTCAAACCAAGCAACACTTAAGCGTATATGATCTTATCAATGCAGATATGTATATTGCAACAGAAGCAGCATTGAAAAAATATGAGGAGGATTTGAAATAATGAACGGATCAGCAAAAAATCCATTTGAAGTCATCAAACGTCCACTCATCACCGAAAAATCAACGAAATTAGTTGAACAAGGAAAATACACTTTTGAAGTCATGCAAGGCGTAAACAAAATCGAAGTTGCACGCGCCGTTGAATCTGCTTTTAAAGTAAACGTTGTTCGAGTTAATATCATTAATGTTCGTAAAAAAGAACGCAAAGTTGGAAAATACAGTGGTCTTCGTCCCGCTGTTCGCAAAGCGATTGTAACTCTGCAGAAAGGTCAAACTTTAGACGTGTTCGAAGTCTAATAGCAGGAGGAAAATATTATGCCAATTAAAAAATATAATCCCACGACTAATGGACGCCGCGGCATGACCGTGCTTTCGTTTGATGAAATAACAACATCTACTCCAGAAAGAAGTTTATTAACTTCACTTTCAAGTCAAGGTGGACGTAATAACACTGGACGTATTACTGTTAGACATCAAGGTGGTGGACACAAACGTAAATATCGTATTATTGATTTTAGACGTAACAAAGATGGAATTATCGGTCGTGTAGCAACGATTGAATACGATCCAAATCGTTCTTCTTTCATCGCATTAATTCATTATGCTGATGGCGAAAAACGTTACATTCTTGCACCAAAAGGTTTAAAAGTAGGAATGCAAATTGTTTCCGGCAATTATGCTGACATCTTAGTTGGAAACAATATGGAACTTGGAAAAATTCCTGTTGGTACAGTCATTCACAATATTGAATTAACACCAGGACGTGGCGGACAATTGGTTCGCGCCGCTGGAACAAGCGCACAAATATTAGGTCGTGAAGACAAATACGTTATCATTCGCTTAACAAGCGGTGAAGTTCGTAAGGTATTATCTGTATGTAAAGCAACCATTGGTGAAGTAGGAAACTCTGATCATGAACTTGTTAACATTGGTAAAGCTGGAAGAACACGTTATTTAGGAATCAGACCAACAGTCCGTGGTTCCGCAATGAACCCTAACGATCACCCTCATGGTGGTGGTGAAGGTCGCGCTCCAATCGGACGCAAAGCCCCTCTTACACCTTGGGGTAAAAATGCTATGGGTGTGAAAACAAGAAATACCAAAAAGAAGTCTTCTAATTTAATTGTTAGACGACGAGTAAGTAACTAGGAGGAAATAGATTATGGCACGTTCATTAAAAAAAGGTCCATTTTGTGACGATCATTTGATGAAGAAAGTTGCTGCCCAAACAGCAACAACTAGTAAAAAAGTCATTCAAACTTGGTCACGTCGTTCAACTATTTTCCCAGAGTTCATCGGTTTAACAATTGGTGTTTACAATGGGAAATCTCATATCCCTGTTTATGTAACCGAAGATATGGTTGGACATAAATTAGGAGAATTTGCTCCTACTAGAACTTATCGTGGACACGGAAAAGATAAGAAAGCATCAGAAGGGAAATAAGGAGGAAGAACATGGAAGCAAAAGCAATTGCAAAAACAGTCCGTATTACTCCTCGTAAAGTCCGTTTGGTTGTTGATCTAGTACGAGGGAAAAACATTGCGGAAGCAGCGTCAATATTACGTTTGACTCCAAGAGGAGCAAGCGCAGTCGTTGATAAAGTATTAAAATCGGCTACAGCAAATGCTGTTAATAATTTAAAACTAGAACAATCTAAGTTATTCGTTAAAGAAGCTTATGTTAACGAAGGACCAACGATGAAACGATTTTTACCACGAGCAAAAGGTAGTGCTGCGCCAATCTTAAAAAGAACAAGCCACATCACTATTGTTGTTGCTGTGAAAGAATAAGGAGGAAATCTAATGGGACAAAAAGTTAATCCAATCGGCATAAGAGTCGGAATTATCCGTGATTGGGATTCAAAATGGTTTGCAAGCAAGTTAGAAGTGCCTGCCTTATTACACGAAGATTTAAAAATTCGTAAATATTTAAACAATTTTTATAAAAAAGCTTATGTATCTAAAATAGAAATCGAACGTACAAAAACAAAAATCATGTTAACACTTTACACTGCAAAACCTGGTGTTGTTATTGGACGAGAAGGTTCTACTAAGACTCAAGTTGTAGAAGAATTACAAAAATTAACTGGAAAAACAATTTTCTTAAGTGTTGTAGAAATTAAGAATCCTGATTTAGACGCTACATTGGTAGCACGTAATATTGCTGAGCAATTAGAAAATCGTGCTTCTTTCCGTCGTGTCCAAAAAATGGCGATTCAAAAATCAATGCGTGCTGGTGCAAAAGGCATTAAAACCAAAATCGCTGGTCGTCTTGGCGGTGCTGAAATGGCCCGTGAAGAAGGTTATAGTGAAGGCACGGTACCACTTCATACATTGCGTGCAGATATTGATTACGCAATCGCTGAAGCAACGACTACTTATGGAAAATTAGGCGTTAAAGTTTGGATCTGCTTGGGTGAAGTATTACCTGAAAAGAAAAACAGGCAGGGGGATAAATAATTATGTTAATGCCTAAAAGAACAAAATTCCGTCGACCTCATCGCGTTAGCTATGAAGGAAAAGCCAAAGGCGGAAAAGAAATTAATTTTGGCGAATTTGGACTCCGTGCAAATATAGGAACATGGATTACTGCGCAACAAATCGAAGCAGCCCGTATCGCTATGACCCGTTATATGAAACGTGCTGGTAATGTTTGGATTCGTATATTCCCTCACATGGGTGTATCGCACAAACCACTTGAAGTTCGTATGGGTGGCGGTAAAGGTGCTCCAGATCATTATGTTGCTGTTGTAAAAAGAGGCACAATTATGTTTGAAGTTGGTGGAGTTGATGAAGCTACAGCGCGTGAAGCGCTTCGCTTAGCAGCGCGAAAACTTCCGATTACAACCAAAATCGTGTCAAAGGAAAGTGGTGAATAATAATGGCTAAAAAAGAGAAAAAAGCAGTTGCTGTTGAAACAACAGTTCGCGAATCCGAAACTGCGAAAATTCGCAAAATGGATGAAGCCACTATTAACAAAAGAATATTGGAATTAAAGCAAGAATTGTTCAATTTGCGTTTTCAAGCCGCTGTGGGTAAATTGGAAAATACGGCACAACTTGGTAAAACCAAAAAGCAAATCGCCCGCATGAAGACCGTTTTAACTGAACGTGCTAAGGCTTTGAGATAGGAGAAAACACATGGAAACTACGGAAAAAAAGATTCATAGAGAATATATCGGAAGAGTTGTGTCTGATAAAACAGATAAGACTATCAAAGTGCTTTACACTAGCTTTCATCGCCATCCATTATACGGAAAACGTGTGGAAGTTTCCAAGAAACTAACCGCTCATGATGAAAAGAATGAAGCAAAAGTTGGCGATTTGGTTCGCATTGTGGAAACAAGACCGATTTCCAAAACAAAACATTTCCGCTTGCTTGAAATTATTGAGCACGCTGAGAATGTTTAAGGAGGCAAATCATGATTCAACAAGAAACAAGATTAAAGATTGCCGATAATTCCGGCGCGAAAGAAATTCTTACAATCAAGATTTTAGGTGGAACACTTCATCGTTATGCTAACATTGGTGACATCATTGTCGCAACTGTTAAGTCAGCTGCCCCAGGCAGTGCTGTCAAAAAAGGTGAAGTTGTAAAAGCAGTAATTGTTAGAACAAAATCAGGATTAAGAAGAAATGATGGAACTTACATCAAATTTGACGACAATGCAGCCGTTTTAATTCGTGACGACAAAACCCCTAGGGGAACACGTATTTTTGGGCCAGTTGCTCGTGAACTTCGTGACAGTGAGTTTATGAAAATTATTTCTTTGGCTCCTGAGGTTCTATAAGGAGGAACGCATGAATATTAAAAAAGGCGATACCGTAAAAATTAT
Organism: uncultured Bacteroidales bacterium; assembly: GCA_964646985.1. Classification (GTDB taxonomy): domain Bacteria; phylum Bacillota_I; class Bacilli_A; order ML615J-28; family CAG-698; genus UBA2253. Next base: position 65,313 of record CAZYFI010000001.1, on the reverse strand, counting down.
TGCGGGAAACAGTAAAGGAAAAACAGCCAAAGTTTTAGCTGTATTTCCAAAAGAAAATAAAGTTGTGGTAGAAGGCATTGCTGTCGTTTCACGCCACACAAAACCTTCCAATGCGCATCCAGATGGCGGAATCATTAAAAAAGAAGCTGCAATCGATGTCTCTAATGTGCAAATTTTTGATACAAAAGCAAATGTATCATCCAAAATTGCACATAAAGTCATTGATGGCAAAAAAGTGAGAATCGCCAAAAAAACTGGAAACGCATTAGATAAGTAGGAGGAAGACGATGAATCGAGTAAAAACAGATTATATCGAAAAAGTAAAACCAGCTTTAATGAAAAAGTTTGGGTATACTTCGATTATGCAAGTGCCAAAGCTTGAAAAAATCGTTGTCAATATGGGTGTAGGCGAAGCGATTAACAATTCAAAGTTGTTAGATGCTGCTGTTGAAGACATGACAACTATTTCTGGCCAAAAGCCAATTATTACAAAAGCTAAAAAATCGATCGCTGCCTTCAAACTACGTGAAAATGTTGCAATTGGTTGCAAAGTAACCCTTCGTGGTGCAAGAATGTATCAATTCTTTGATAAACTTGTTTCTATTTCATTACCACGAGTACGTGACTTCCGAGGTTTGAGTAAAGACTCCTTTGATGGAAGAGGCAATTACACCATTGGGATTAAAGAACAATTAATTTTCCCAGAAATCAACTATGACAAAGTGTTGAAAGTACGTGGAATGGACATTGTTATTGTTACTACTGCCAAAACGGATGAAGAAGGCAGAGAACTATTAGCCCAATTGGGTATGCCTTTTAGGAAATAAGGAGGATTTATGGCAAAGAAATCAATCGTTTTTAGAAGTAAACAGAAACAAAGATTTGCTGTACGTGAATACACTCGTTGTGAGCGTTGTGGTCGACCACATTCCGTATACCGCAAATTTCAATTATGCCGCATCTGCTTTAGAGAATTAGCCAACAAGGGGCAAATCCCTGGCGTTACTAAAGCGAGCTGGTAAGATATGTTGGAAGGAGGCCATCTAAATGGTAATGACTGATCCAATTGCGGATTTACTTACTCGCATTCGTAATGCCAATCAAATGAAACATGAGTATGTAGAAATCCCAGCATCGAGAATTAAGTTAGAGATTTTAAATGTAATTAAACGCGAAGGTTATATTTTTGACGTTGAGCTTATCCCTAATGATAAGCAAGGCATCTTAAAAGTGACTATGAAATATACTGAGAAGAAACAAAGAGTAATCAAAGGGTTGAAACGTATTTCAAAACCTGGATTACGTCTGTATGCAAAAGCCAATGAAATGCCAAAAGTCTTAAATGGTTTGGGTATGGCAATTGTATCAACATCAAATGGCGTTATGACTGATCGTGAAGCTCGCAAATTAAACATTGGCGGCGAAGTTATAGCGTTTGTTTGGTAATGAAGGAGGATAAAAATGTCACGTGTTGGTAATAAAACGATTAAATTTGCTCAAGGAACAACCGTTACTTTAAGTGCAAACAATCACGTTGAAGTAACAGGACCAAAAGGACACATGGCTTATGATTTTCATCCTGACATGATGATTGAAGTCAAAGAAGGATCTGTTCATATTAGCCGTCCTAGCGATTCTATTGAGCATCGAACCCTTCACGGAACAACAAGAGCTCTTTTACACAATATGGTAGAAGGTGTTACCCACGAGTTTTCTAAAACCATGGAAATCCAAGGAACAGGATACAAAGCTGCTCTAAAAGGAAGAGTTTTGGTTCTGAATGCAGGATACTCGCACTTAGTGGAAATGCCAATTCCTGAAGGAATAACATGTGTGGTTCCAACGCCAACTGAAGTTACAGTAAGAGGCGTTGACAAGCAAGTTGTTGGGCAATTTGCAGCCGAAATTTATCAGGTTAGAAAACCTGAACCATATCTTGGAAAAGGAATTCGTTACAAAGGACAAGTTGTTCGTCGTAAAGAAGGAAAGAAAGCTAAGTAGAGAGGAGACGTAAACAAATGATTAAAAAAACATCACGCAATAAAATGCGTTTGGTTCGCCATTTACGCATTCGTAAAAACATTTCGGGCACGGCTACTCTTCCTCGATTAAATGTGTTTCGTTCAAACGCTCACATTTATGCACAACTCATTGATGATGTTGCTGGAGTAACTTTGGTATCAGCATCAAGTATTGATCAAGAATTAAAATTAACAAACGGCTCAAATGTTGAAGCAGCAACCCAAGTTGGGACGCTAGTTGCAAAAAGAGCTTTAGAAAAAAATATTGAAACGGTTGTTTTTGACCGCGGTGGATATATTTATCACGGACGAGTAAAAGCATTAGCCGAAGCTGCCAGAGCCGCTGGCTTAAAATTTTAGGAGGGTTTGAATGCGTCAAGAACCAAGAAAAAACAAAAGAGAAGCGCAAGTCGAAGTTGTAAAAGAATTTGAAGAGCGCGTTGTCAGCATCAATCACGTTGCTAAAGTTGTAAAAGGTGGTCGTCGCTATCGTTTCAGTGCCGTTGTTATCGTGGGAAATAAAAAAGGTCGCGTTGGTTTAGGTACCGGCAAAGCCATTGAAGTCCCTGATGCAATTAAAAAAGCCGTAGAAGATGCTAAGAAAAACCTGATTGATGTTCAAGTTGTAAACATGACCATCCCTCATGAGATTACTGGTGTTCATGGTGCTGGTAGAGTATTTCTAAAACCTGCAAAAGAAGGTACAGGAATCATCGCTGGTGGCCCTGTTCGTGCTGTTGTAGAATTAGCTGGTATCCAAAACATTTTATCTAAATCTTTAGGATCATCGACTCCAATCAATATCGTCAGAGCAACTTTAAAAGGTTTGCAAGAATTGCGTACCATTGAACAAGTGAGCGCTATTCGTAATAAAACACCTGAGGAGATTATGGGATAATATGAATACGAAAGAAATAAAGATTAAATTAGTGAAAAGTCCTTTTGGCCGTAAACCACATCAAGGCAGAACTTTGAAAGCCCTCGGCTTAACTAAGATAAACCAAATCGTCATTAAAGAAGACAACGATGCCATTCGTGGCATGATTGCTACTGTTGCTCATTTGGTTGAGATTCAATAGGAGGATGGCATGAAACTACATGAATTAAAACCAGTTCCTGGTGCTCGCCACAGCAAGAATATTGTTGGACGCGGAACATCAAGTGGAATGGGAAAAACAAGTGGACGTGGTCACAAAGGTCAAAATTCGCGTTCAGGCGGCGGAGTTCGTCCTGGATATGAAGGCGGACAAACACCATTGTTTAAGCGTTTTCCAAAACGTGGATTTACAAACCATGGACGTAAAGAATATGAAGTTGTTAATTTGGCACAATTAAATGTGTTCAAAGAAGGAGCAACGGTTAACCCAGAAAAATTATACAAACAAGGTCTTATTGACAAAAAAGAAAGTATGGTAAAGATTTTAGGAAACGGCGAACTATCTGTTAAATTAACAGTTGTTGCCAATAAGTTTTCTCAATCAGCTGAAAAAGGAATCACGAACGCCGGCGGGAAAATCGAGGTGATTTAATTGGCATTAAAAAACAAAAAAGTAATTAATATGCTATTGTATACCGCCATGATTTTATTAATCTGGCGCTTGGCTTACCATATCCAACTTCCACTCATTAATCGTGCATTTTTAGGAACACAAACATCAATATTTGGTTTCTTAAATGTATTTAGTGGTGGGGCATTGGCGAATTATTCGATTGTTGCCCTAGGAATTTCTCCATACATTACCGCATCAATCGTCATTCAATTATTGCAAATGGATATCGTTCCAACATTAAAGGAATGGGCTGAAGAAGGCGAAACTGGAAAGCGAAAACTAAATCAACTTACTAGATATTTGGCTTTGGGTTTGGCATTTGTTCAAGCATTAACCATTACTTTAGGAATCGCAGCATACTATGGTGATATCTTCCAACTTGGTGTTGAAGTCAACATTTTCACCTATGTTTTCCTTGCCTTAGTCATGACAGCTGGTACAGCTTTTGTTTTATGGCTTGCTGAAAAAATTACTTTAAAAGGAATTGGAAACGGAACATCAATGTTCATCGTTGCTGGTATCGTTGCTAGTTTCCCTCAAATGATTACTGATTTAATTAATACTTATATTGCTGCTGAAGCAGGAAATTCTGTAGGCGATATCTTCATCTTCTTTGGTGTCTTATTGCTTATGGTAGCCATTGTTGTTGGGATCGTTTTTATGGAAGCTGCTCAACGAAAAATTCCTATTCAGTATGCAAATAGACCTGCTGCTGCAAGCTTTAGAGGAAAATCGGATTCGAACATTCCAATCAAATTGAATTCCGCATCCGTTATCCCAGTTATCTTTGCTAGCACATTAATGAGTTTACCAACGACAATTGTCAATTTCTTAGATCAAAGCAATAATTTGGTTTATTGGATTGGCCAAGTATTCAATTATACGAATCCAATAGGCTTCGCATTATACATTGTATTAATTTTCGTGTTCTCATTCTTCTATTCATTCTTACAAATGAATCCAGAAAAAATGGCAGAAAATTTACAAAAACAAAATGCTTATGTACCAGGTATTCGTCCTGGTGCTGAAACAGCATCATATATTTCTCGCGTATTGTTTAAGATTACCATGGTTGGTGCAACTTATTTAGCAATCGTTGCTTCGCTTCCAATCATTATGGGCTTTATTTTTGATCTTCCAGCATCTGTGCAAATTGGAGGAACAAGTTTAATTATCGTTGTTGGTGTTGCAATTGAAACAGCAAAACAACTAAAAACCCAAAGTCAAGAAAAACAATATCGTGGTTTCATTGATTAAGGTAAAACCATGCGTTTATTAATCATGGGACCTCCCGGCGCAGGGAAGGGAAGCCAAGCGCCACTCATTAAGAAAACATACGGAATTCCTCACATTTCAACTGGCGATATGTTTCGCGAGGCGATAAAGCAAGGAACACCGTTAGGAATCCATGCGAAAGAATTCACGGACAAAGGCGAGCTTGTACCAGATGAAGTAACCATTGATATGGTGAAAACGAGATTGTTACAAGCAGATTGCTTACCAGGATTTTTACTAGATGGATTTCCAAGAACAATTGCCCAGGCTAAGGCACTAGATGAGATTTTAATACAAATGAAAATCAGCCTGGATGCGGTAATTAACATTTCCGTACCTGACGACATTCTAATCAAACGTATGAGTGGTCGTCGCATGTGCCGTCAATGTGGAGCTTCTTACCACATCATTAATATTCCACCAAAAGTGGAAAATGTATGTGATGTTTGTGGTGGCCCACTATACCAAAGAAAAGACGATAGTTTAGAAACCGTAACAAACCGCTTGAATGTGTATTATAATCAAACACAACCTTTGCTAGATTATTATGTTGATACGGGATTGTTGATTAATATTAATGGAAGTCGTGATGTAACTGATACCTTTGTTCAAATTACGAAACATTTGGAGGATATTCATGATCACCATTAAAAGTAATCGCGAAATAGAGTTGATGAAAGAAGCGGGAAGAATTGTCGCTTTAGCCCATCGCAAGGTTAAAGAAGCGATTGTTCCCGGAATATCAACTTATGAACTAGATTTGATTGCTGAGGCAACCATTGTTGCGAACGGAGCAACTCCATCCTTTAAAGGATATAACGGGTTTCCAGGATCAATTTGTGCTTCTATCAATCAAGTTGTCATTCATGGTATTCCCAGTAAAAAAACAATTTTAAAAAATGGCGATATTATTGCTATTGACATTGGTGCTTGTTATCAAGGTTACCATGGCGATAGCGCTATGACCCATGGAGTTGGTGAAATTAGTGATGCTCGCAAGCAATTGCTTGAAGTAACAAAAAAATCACTCTATGCGGGCTTAGAATTTGCAAAACCATTAAATCGTTTATCCGATATCTCCCACGCCATTGAACAATATGTGGTTAGTCGGGGATATAGTGTTGTAAAAGACTTTACCGGACATGGCGTTGGAGCCAAATTACATGAAGATCCAATGATTCCAAACTATGGTAAAGCTGGTTACGGTCCTATCTTAAAACCAGGCATGACGCTTGCCATTGAACCAATGGTCAATGCTGGCAAAGAAGATGTCAAGATTTTACAAGATGATTGGACTACCGTTACCATTGATGGGTCCGATAGTGCCCATTTTGAACATAGCATTGTTATAACCGAAAACGGATATACGATATTAACGAAGGAGGCTTAATTCGTGTCTAAAAATGATGTCATAGAATTAAAAGGAACAGTTATTGATGCCCTACCAAATACAGTATTTAAAGTTCAGTTAGAGAACGGACATCAAATAGTGGCCCACGTTTCTGGTAAAATACGGATGAACTTCATCACAATTTTACCAGGTGATAAAGTAACTGTTGAATTGTCGCCATATGACTTAACACGTGGCCGCATTACTTACCGTCATAAGTAAGTTTTCCAATTATAGGAGGAAATTCATAATGAAAGTAAGACCATCAGTCAAACCAATTTGTGATCAATGTAAAGTGATCAATCGCAAGGGGCGAGTTATGATTATTTGTAAAAACCCTAAGCATAAGCAAAGACAAGGCTAATAGGAGGTGCAAAACAAATGGCACGTATAGCTGGTGTTGATATTCCAAGAGATAAACATGTAGATGTTTCTTTAACATATATTTATGGAATTGGAAGAGCAACCGCAATTGAATTATTAAAAAAAGCAAATGTCAATCCTGACAAACGCGTTAAGGATTTGACCGAAGAGGAATTGGCTGCTGTTCGTAAAGAAGTAGCAGCATATAAAGTTGAAGGAGATTTACGTCGTGAAATCGCCTTAAATATCAAACGATTAATGGAAATCGGGTGTTACCGTGGGATTCGTCATCGTCGTGGATTACCAGTTCGTGGTCAAAACACACGTTGCAATGCTCGTACCCGTAAAGGAAAAGCCAAAACCGTGGCTAATAAGAAGAAGTAGAAGGGAGAACGCATAATGGCTACTAAAGTACGTACAAAACGTAAAGTTAGAAAGAATATACCAAATGGCGCTGCTCATATTCATTCTACTTTTAATAACACAATTATTACAATTACTGATGCTGTAGGCAACGCAATCGCTTGGAGCAGTGCGGGTGCCTTAGGTTTTCGCGGAAGTAAAAAATCAACTCCTTTTGCAGCGCAAATGGCTTCTGAAGCTGCCGCTAAAGCAGCTATTACGCAAGGAATGATTAAAGTTGAAGTTTCTGTTCGTGGACCAGGTCCTGGACGTGAAGCAGCAATTCGATCTTTACAAATCGCTGGATTGGAAATTACATCCATTAAAGATGTTACACCAATTCCTCACAACGGATGCCGTCCACCAAAACGACCTCGCGGATAAGACATTAAAAAATCAATAAGGAGGAAACGAATTGAGAAAATTCGAATTTATTAAACCTCAAACAATTGTTGAAGGTAATGAAACCGAAGGCTATGGTAAGTTTACCATTATGCCTCTTGAAAGAGGATATGGAATTACGATAGGGAACGCTTTGCGCCGTGTTTTATTGTCATCGATGCCAGGGATTGCCATTGTAGCTTTGGAGATTGAAGGCGTGGAACATGAATTTATGGCGATTGATGGAATTCGTGAAGACGTGACAGAAATCATCTTAAATTTAAAGAATATTGTCTTGACTGTCTCGGAAGACCAATTATTTAAGCCAATGCCTCATGATCCACAAGATCTCATTGAGTTAAGCATTGCTACAAATGGTGAACAAACAATTACCGCAGGCGATTTAGAAATTAGCAGTGAATATACCATTGTTAATCCACAACAAGTTATTGCGACACTAGAAAAGAACGGACAATTTAAAGCGAAGTTCTTTGCTCGTCGCGGCATTGGTTATGTTGGTGCTGAAGACAACAAAGTCTTCTGCAAAGATAAAAATGGAAATACCATTGTTAGCCGCATTGCCATTGATGCCATTTATACGCCAGTGACAAAAGTACGTTATGATGTTGAAAGAACACGTGTTGATGAAAACGTTGATTATGAAAAATTAATGTTAGAAGTGTGGACCAATAAGTCGATTACTGCTGCAAATGCTGCTTCATTGGCTTCTAAGTTTTTGATGGAACATTTTAATGTTGTTGCTGGGTTAAATGAAATTGTTGTTGAACAAGAATACATGTATGAACGTGAAGAAAAAGTAAGTAACAAAAAACTTGAAAAGAAAATTGAAGAACTTGACTTATCTGTTCGTTCTTACAATTGTTTAAAACGCGCAGGCATTAATACAGTTGGAGAATTAGCCCAAAAAACCGAAGAAGAAATGATGAGAGTTCGTAATTTAGGACGCAAATCATTAAAAGAAGTTGTACAAAAGCTTCGTGAAATCGGATTGGATTTGCGCCGTTCCTATGAAACAGACTACGATTATTCAGATTTTGACGATGATGTAGATGATTCGTCAGATGAAACAAACTAAAAACTATTCCTGAAGGAGGAAACGAACATGGCATTAGGATATCGTCGATTAGGACGTAATTCTGCACAACGCAAAGCATTGCTTCGTGATTTGATTACTGACCTAATTATCAACGAAAAAATCGAAACAACATATCATAAAGCCAAGGAACTCCAAAGGTTAGCGGATAAAATGGTTACTCTTGGTAAAGCTAATACTTTATCATCTCGCGTGAAAGCAGCGCAAATGATTCGCTTTGAATTTGTTGATGAGAAAAAAGAACAATATGCGATTCAAAAACTATTTTCCGATATCGCTTTGAGATACAAAGAACGCAAAGGCGGATATACAAGAGTTTTAAAACTTGTACCTCGTCTTGGTGATTCTGCTCCTATGGCTATCATTGAATTTGTGTGAAAAAAGCCCCTATCAAGGGGTTTTTCTTTTTTAAGAAATAATTTTTCTTGTTTAAAAATGGATATAAGTATATAATTAATTACCAATAAAGAGAGGTTATTATGAAAGATGTAGAACGCTTTGACATGAAAAGAAAACCAATAAAGCAAAGATGGTTTTTGGCGCCCTTAACTTGGTTGCTTAGTTTTCCGGAAATTTGGAGTCGAAAACTAAAAGTTACCAAGACAAACATGGATCACTTAAAACCACCTTATTTGTTTTTATCGAATCATATGGCATTTGTAGATTTTAAAGTTGCAACAAGAGCCCTTTTTCCTCATCGCGCAAATTATGTTGTTGCTATAGATGGTTTTTTAATCAATGAGTGGTTACTGCGTCAAGTTGGATGTATTTGCAAACGCAAATTCACCCAAGATTTACAATTAATCAAGCATATGAAATATGCACTAGAAACCAATAAAACAGTGTTAGCGCTTTATCCAGAAGCCCGCTATTCTTACACAGGCACAAATTCTGTATTACCTGATAGTTTGGGAAAACTTGTGAAAATGTTGAAAGTTCCAGTGGTCACGTTTATTCAACACGGCAACCACTTATCACAACCTGTTTGGAATTTGGATAAACGAAAAGTTAGACTAGAAGCCGAAATGACACAAATTTTCACAAAAGAACAGCTGGAAGATGCTTCTGTTGAAGAAATCAATCAAGCAATCCGAGAAAAATTTGTTTATGATGAATATAAATGGCAAAAAGAAAACAAGATCAAAATTGATTTTCCCAATAGAGCCAAAGGGCTGCACCAAATATTGTATCAATGCCCACATTGCTTGACCGAATCACAAATGAATTCTGATCTAGATGAAATTTGGTGTGAGCATTGCCACAAGCGTTGGAAAATGAATGAATATGGGGAACTAAGTGCGATAGAAGGCGAAACTGAGTTTTCGCATATTCCTGATTGGTTTGAATTTGAACGCGAACAAGTAAGAAAGCAAGTAGAAGCCGGTACTTATGAGTTCTCTGACGAAGTGATTGTCGATTCTCTTCCTAATGCAAAAGGATATATCAGATTAGGGAAAGCCCAGTTACACCATGATGTTAATGGTTTTGTTTTAAACAACTTAGAAAATGAGCCGGATTTTTATTTAGAAAAGCCAACATTATCTTTATATAGCCTTCACATTGAATTTGATTATTTTAAAAAAGGTGATTGCCTTGATTTGTCTACATTAGATGACACTTATTATTTGTTTCCCCAAACAAAGAAAAATGTGGTCACAAAAATTCAATTTGCTGTGGAAGAAATCTATAAAATCAAAGAACAAGAACGAATTAATGCGATTAAAAATAAGAAGTAAACCTTCTTATTTTTATTTGACTTGTAAAAAATGCAAAAATTTGGTAAAATATGGCATTGCAAAGGGTGATGAAATATGAAAAAATTCGACATTTTTGTGATATCCATCGTTTTTTTATTTTCTGTTTTTTTATATATCGTCTATTTTAGCTCGATAGGAAGAACAGATGAACTAAAAGTCGAAGTTTATTATCGGAATATGGTGGTTTATTCTACTGATATTACCGATGATTTGGACGTCTTAGTAGAAATCACTGCGAAAGATAATGTATTAACAGTGAAAATTAATGACACGATAAAAACATATGACATTGCATCCGAAGATGAAATTACCAATGTTATTCACATAACGAAACCTTTGATTGAAATGGAACAAGCAAGTTGTAAAAACAAATATTGTTTGCATATGAAGCTTAGGCCCAATTATCCATCGCCTATTGTTTGTACAAACGGTGTAATGGTTCGTTACGTGACAAAAGAAATCGTGATTGAGGTATAACATGATAAAAGTAGAACATATTCATTTTTCTTATCGTCAAAATGAACCCGTTATTTCTGATGTTTCTTTTTCCATCAAAAAAGGCGAATTTGTTTGTATTTTAGGTCATAACGGAAGCGGAAAATCTACGATTGCAAAACTATTAACAGGATTGCTTCCTGTAGATAGTGGCGAAATCTATATCAATGGTAGTTTGTTAAATGAAAAAAACGTCAATGAGATTCGTCACCAAATTGGCATTGTGTTTCAAAATCCTGACAATCAATTTGTTGGTGTTACTGTCAAAGATGATATTGCTTTTGGGTTGGAAAACCGCCAATTCCCTAGAGAAACAATGCTTGAATTAATTGATAAATACGCAAAACTAGTTAATATGGAAGCCTTCTTACAATACAATCCCGAAAATTTATCTGGAGGGGAAAAACAACGTGTTGCGATTGCCGGAGTTTTAGCAGCAAATCCTGAAGTGATTATCTTTGATGAATCAACATCGATGCTTGATCCTAAGGGAGTCAAAGAAGTCAATGACGTTATCAATACATTAAAAGGCCATAAAACGATTATTGCCATAACACATAATTTGAATGAAGCGGTGTTTGCCGATCGCGTGATTGTTTTGTCGAAAGGAAGAATCATTTTAAATGATCAACCACAAGTTGTATTTTCGCATAAAGAATTATTGAAAGAGAGCTCTTTGGATATTTTAGAAAGCATGAAATTAATTGAATTCATTGAAAACAATCCAAAACTAAAAAATAAAAAAGAAATCGAGGAATTATTATGGGAATACGCTTTTCAAAAGTAGCTTTTGCCTATTATCGTCCTCGTAAAAAACAATATATTCGCTATATTTTAGAAGATGTCAATTTAAACATATCACAAAAAGATGAATTTATTGCTTTGGTGGGGCACACTGGTAGTGGAAAATCAACGCTTGTACAAATGATGAATGCCTTGCTTTTGCCAAGCAGTGGAGAAGTCACTTTGTTTGACAGAGTAGTGGCGCCAACAACAAAATTAAAACCCATTCGCCAAAAAGTTGGTTTGGTTTTTCAATTTCCTGAATATCAAGTATTTGAAGAAACGGTAAAAAAAGAAATTATGTTTGGGCCTAAGAATTTTAATATGCCTGAACTTGAGAAAACAGCCATGGATGCGGCAGCAGTGATGGGAATTACCGATTTACTTGATAGAAGTCCCTTCACGCTATCTGGCGGACAATTAAGAAAAGTAGCCATTGCTTCTATTTTAGCTACGAATCCTGAAGTTTTGATTCTTGATGAACCAACAGTAGGACTTGATCCGCTTGCGAAAACAGAATTGCTTTTGTTTTTACAAAAATTACACAAAGAATTTCATAAAACCATCATTTTGATTACGCACGATATGGAAGTGGTGTCAAACTATGTCAACCGAGTCATTGTGTTAAATCAAGGACACGTTATCTTTGATGGCGACAAAAAGCAATTGTTTGCTAAAGAAGATTTAATGGAAACGTATCATTTAGATTATCCCAATACCATTCAAATCTTAAAAGCGTTGGAAGCCAAATTTTCTATACATTTAGATGTCAACCAACACAGTGTTATGGATGCTTATTTGGAAATTTGTCGCAAATTTGGTGAAACCAATGAATAACAAAGTTGTATTTGGTCAATATTATAATGTTGATTCTTGGATTCATCGTTTGGATCCTAGAACAAAACTCATTGCTATTTTTATTTTGATTGCTTCTTTGTTTTTGTTAAGAGAACTATATTCATTGCTCATTGCCTTTGGAATTACGCTTCTTTTGGTGATAACAAGTAAAGTTCCCCTATCTAAATTTTTAAGCAGTTTAAAGATGATGACTATGTTGTTGTTTGTAACCGTCGCATTTCAAGTGTTGTTAAATCGTAGTGGAGAAAGCATTCCTGTTGGATTGCAAATCAACTTACTCAATGCCAGTGTGATAGTTGTTTCGTTTGTTTTATACTTTTTATCTAAAAAACTGATTCGCAAGTTTCGCTTTTTGCTGTTTTTGTTGTTGTTTTTTGGAGCCTTTTTGTTACAATTTTATTTGAAATCAAATTTATTGGCTGTTGATTATACGCTATATTTGTATAAAGAAGGAATGATGTCTTCTGCATTAATCGTTACCCGCATTATTTCCCTTATCTTTATTTCTTCGTTATTGACTTTGTCTACAAAACCAACTGATTTGAACAATGGCCTAGAATCCCTTGCTAAGCCGCTTCGGGCTTTGAAAATAAATGTGAGTATTATGACCATGATGATCTCGATATCGCTTAGATTTATTCCAACATTACTAAATGAAGCAGAAAAAATATTAAAAGCGCAAGCTTCTCGTGGAGTTGATTTTAAAGAAAGCAAGTTTAAAGATAAAATTACACAAATTGTCTCTTTATTAGTACCGATGTTTGTTATTTCTTATAAACGAGCAGGTGATTTGGCTGATGCGATGGAAGCAAGAGGATATATTCCTGAAGCACCACGCACGAATATCAATTTATTACAGTACCGCCTGGCAGATTTGATTACACTATTTGTTGTGATTTGTGCAATTGCTGGCTTAATCGTTGTGAAAGTGGCAGGATGGTATGCGTTATAAATGTACTGTTGCTTATGATGGAACCTTATTTCATGGATTTCAAACCCAAGGTGAATTGCGCACGGTACAAAAAGAAATCGAGAGTGTTTTGTCAATCATAAACAAAGGAAACACCATTATTTATCCTTCCGGAAGGACGGATGCTGGTGTTCATGCCCTTGGCCAAGTGTTTCACTTTGATTCTATCATCGATATGCCAGAAGAAAATATGAGAAACGCAATCAATACTCGCTTAGCAAGAGATGTTTTTGTAGTAAAAGTAGAAAAAGTGAGCGATTTATTTCATGCAAGGTTTAGTGCCATAGCAAAAGAGTATCATTATTTGCTCGATTTCAGTGAAAGAAATCCACTTTTCAAAAACTATCGTTATTACTGCCCGTTTCATAATGTCGATGTTGCTTTGTTTAAAGAAGCCATTCTTCTTTTTCAAGGCATTCACGATTTTCGTTCTTTCACAAAAAACCAACAATTATCCAATACAACAAGAGCGATTTTCCATATTGATTTTACCCAAGAAAACACACTCATTACGATTAAAATGATAGGCAATGGCTTCATGCATCACATGGTCCGTATTTTGGTTGCTATGGCTTTAGAGGTGGGGCGTAATAAAATTACCTTAGAACGCCTAAAATACATTATGGAGCAAAAAAACCGTGTATTTTCCCCTAAAATTGCACCTTCTTCAGGATTGTATCTCAATCGGGTGTTTTATACCGAAGAAAGTTCAGAAATTCCTAATTTTAAAGACGACATAAAAAAAGCGACTGATTGTTAAACAAATCAGTCGTTTTATTTTTCGTACTTTAAAGGATCTTCTTCTTTAGAAAAACGCATTTTTCTAAACCGAGAAATGGCCATAATAATTAACAAAATAGCAATATTAATTAAAACGATGGTAGACCCAGTTGGTAGATTCAAATAGTAACTTAAACCAAAGCCACCAACAACAGAAATCTCAGAAAAGACAATCGAAGACCCAATTGTGTTTTTAAAAGAGTCTCCTACTAAGATTGCTGCTGCAACAGGGACAATCATCAATGAAGAAATAAGCAAAACTCCAACCAAATCAATAAAAATCGAGATAACCAACGCTAAAATAATGGTGATAATCAGCTGCATAAACTTTATGTTTATGCCAGAGACCTTCGCATACACTTCATCAAAGCATAGAGAAACAATTTTTTTGTAAAAAACAACAGCTAAAGTGATTACGATGGCACTTAAAGCAAGAATCATAACAATATCAGATTCGTTGATACTATAAATTGACCCAAAAAGCAAACCTGTTGTCCAATTTGTAGAAATACCAGGGGTTAAATAAATGAATAATCCACTTAATGCCACACCCAAACTCAATAAAATTGGCATGGATAACTCTTTGTAGTTCTTATAAAAACCACGAAGTTTCTCAATGATGAATGTTCCTCCCACAGAGAAGACAACTCCCATGAGAATCGGATCCAATTTGATGATATCTTGAGGGATAATTTTTGCCAAGAACACGCCAATGGCAACCCCCGCTAAAGAAAAGTGGCTCAGTGTATCAGCAATAAATGACAAACGGCGAATGACAACGACAGTACCAATTAAAGGCGCAAGTACGCCAATACAAATACCGGCTATAAAAGCATAACGGTAAAATGGTGAGTCAATAAAACTACGGAAAATGTTTGTTAGTATCATCATTCCCATGTTTTTGCCTCCAAAAAACGAAATTCCCCTAGATCATTCATTGAAAGAAAATAATCAGTTAAATCACGAATGTGTTCGATTTCATGGGAAGAAATAATGATGGTAACGCCTGCTTTTTTAAGTTCACCGAGTATTTTCACAACCCCTTTGATATTTTCTAAATCAACTCCTACTGTTGGTTCATCTAATATGAGCAATTTTGGACGATTTAGAAGCGCTCTTGCGATAAATACGCGTTGCAATTGTCCACCGGATAGTGTATTTACATTTTCGCGATAAAAGCTATTTAGATCAAGCGCATTAATGATGGAAGTATAATAAGCATCTTTTCGATGCGGATAGGCCGAAGAAAGCACCTCAGATACTGTAATAGGAAACTCGTAACTAAATTCGATACGTTGTGGAACATAACCAATGGATTGATAACGAGGGATTTTGTTAATGTCAACATCATCAAGAAAAATGGAATTATCTGGTGTTTTAAGCAATTTCAATAATAATTTAATAAAAGTGCTTTTTCCAGAACCGTTTTTCCCGACAATCGTTAAGAAATCACCCGAGTTGATGGCAAACGTTAGTTTGTTAAGAACGATTTTTTGGGTATAAGCAAAAGTTAAATTGTTAACAGTCACGCGCATGCAACCACCACCTAGCGTAATTCTATCACAAAGAGGCATCTAAAACAAGAAAAACACAAGATAATTTTAGTCTCAAAGAAACGATAAGTAAAGTAAATTGTTTTTGCGTTTTTCATGAATTTATGAGATAATAAGGTAACAAAAAAGAATAAATGAGGAACTTATGGTTAAATTCATTACCTTTGAAGGTGGCGAAGGTACCGGTAAAACCACCATTATCGATAATTTAATACAAGAACTCCAAACCTTGCATTATCAAGTTGTGAAAACAAGGGAACCCGGAGGAAGTAAGATTGCGGAAGAAATTAGACGAGTCATCTTAGATGTGGACAATACAGCGATGGATTATCGTACCGAAGCGTTGTTGTATGCCGCCAGTAGACGGCAACATTTACGCGAAATCATCCTTCCTTATTTAGAACAAGGAAAGATTGTTTTATGTGATCGTTTTTTAGATTCTTCGTTGGCTTATCAAGGGTATGCTAGAAAACTTGGGATTCAAGAAGTATATGCTATCAATCAATATGCCACAGAAGGATTGCTTCCTGATTTAACATTATACATCGATGTTGATCCAAAAATTGGATTATCTCGTATCAAACAAGCGCATCGAGTTGTTGATCGTCTTGATTTAGAACAAAATGAGTTTCACGAACAAGTAAGAAAAGGGTATCTAGAAGTCGCAAAACTGTTTCCCAATCGAATCAAGAAGATTGATGGCAATCGTCCGATTCAAGAAATTTATGAAGAAATCAAACAAATCATTATTGAAAACATAAAAAAATCAGACGAATAGTCTGATTTTTCATTGGTTGCCATATCGTTGGATAAATTCTTCGTCAGACATAGCAATTAACAAGATGCCTTCAATAAATCCAATAATGGCAGTGATTCCTGTCCAAAAGAAAAGAGCATAAACAACGCCAGTTCCTGTTTGTCCTAAGTAAAATTTATGAACGCCAAAAGCACCTAAAAAGATACCAAACAATCCAGCAATCAATTTGTTTTTTCCGTTTGCAGTTGTTGGAGCAAAAGGATCTTTACAAGTTGCTTTGTTTTGCACCATGACACCGCATTTTAAGCATACTTCTTGGTTCTCATTTAATTCTGCACCGCAGTTTGTACAATATTTTCCCATAAACATTCCTTTCTGGTAACTCATTATATCACAAAGAAAAGAGAAAATGAAGAGAAATATTTAGGTGCTCTTGCGATAAAAAATTAGTTTGTATTGTGTTTTTTTGCTTTTTTTGGTACAATCATGATTACATAAGGAGTGATGAGTGTGCATTTTGAAGCGGTAATGAGAAATCAAAGAAAAGTTGTAAAACTGTTTCAAAACAGTTTAAAGAAAGATCGCTTTGTGCATACTTATTTGTTTGCCGGTGCAAAGGGAACTTCGAAACGGGAAGCTGCTTTTTATTTTGCGGCTTTGATGTTGTGCGTAGGGAAAACAAAGCCTTGTCTAGAGTGTGAAGAATGTGAAAAAGTGATGAAAGAAATTCATCCGAGTGTATTTTATATTGCTCCTGACAACGGTATGATAAAAAAAGAACAAGCCGAAGCCTTAGAAAAAGAATTCTCCCTAACTGCGTTAGCTGGTGGAAGGCGAATATACATTATAGATGAGATTGATAAAGCGAATGCGAGCGCTGCCAATTCTTTGCTTAAGATTTTAGAAGAATTAAGTGGTGATAATTACGTTGTCATGACAACAGAGAACATTGATAATGTCATATCTACTATCAAATCACGATCACAAATTATCAATTTTGATCGTCTTGCGACCGAAGTGGTTGCAGAAGAGTTAATCATTCGGGGAATTGATGAAGAAACGGCTTGGGTTTTTGCTCGACAATCGAATAGTACAAAAGAAGTGTTGGCATTATTGGATGATGAAAAAGTAGCTCCCATATTTCAATTGGTTAGAAACATTGCTGTCTCACAAATGGATAAATCCGTTCACCCATTGTTAATCTTACAAAATGAAGGTGAAGTGTTGAGCAGAGAGCCTGATAAAAAATATCATCAATTGTTCATGGATTTATTACTATCTGTTGCCAATGATAAATTATATTTTGTGAACAATCAAATGACTAAAATTGCATATAAACAAACGATGCAAATCATCAGCGAATTTATGCAACCAGATCAAGAAAAAATAATCAAAGAAGTGGAAACCATTTTAAAATTCAAGCAAAGATTACGATACAATGTTAACCTTGAGCTTTTTTATGCTCAGTTGTTCATTGAATTAGCACATATCTAGAAAGAAGAGGAATAAATGATAAAAGTTGTAGGAATTGGTTTTAAGGATGTTGGGAAAATATATTGGTTTAATCCCTTTCCTTTGAGCGTCAAATTAAATGAAAAGGTTATTGTAGAAACAGTGCGCGGCTATGAACTAGGCACCGTCATTCAAGAAGCCCGTGAGATAAACGATACCGATATTGAAAGAGAAATCAAGCCAATTGTTCGATTGGCTACGAAATCGGATGTTTTAGCATATGAAGAAAATTTAGAACGCGCTAAGGCGGCATTAGAAGCTTGCAAACGGATTGTTCGCAACAATAAGTTAGAAATGAAACTTTTGGATTGTGAGTTTACGATTGATCGTCAAAAGATTATCATTTACTAT
The DNA here is from genome assembly GCA_964646985.1 of uncultured Bacteroidales bacterium. GTDB lineage: Bacteria > Bacillota_I > Bacilli_A > ML615J-28 > CAG-698 > UBA2253. The sequence continues at coordinate 47,001 of CAZYFI010000001.1, read as the reverse complement.
ACCGCGGAAGGACGAGTTGATTTTCGGGAATTATTAAAAGATTTGGCTTCCGAGTTTCGCATTCGTATTGAATTAAGACAAGTAGGGCCTCGTGAGGGCGCAAAATTTATTGGTGGGATGGGACCTTGTGGAAGGCCGGTTTGTTGTGCTAGTCATTTGCGTGAATTTGGTCTTGTGACCATGAAGATGGCAAAAGACCAAGGAATGACCTTAAGCTCTTCTAAAGTTGCTGGGTTGTGTGGCAAACTCATGTGTTGCATCGCTTATGAAAATGATTTATATCAAGAATTACGTTCTCGATCTCCAATGGTTGGCGATATGGTGAAAACACCTCATTGTGAATCTTGTCGAGTTGTTAACGTTGATTTATTAAGAGAAACAGTGAAAACACTGCACAATGACAACATTGAAGTTTGGCAGACCAAAGAGATTGTGAAGCTAACAGAACACAAAGAAGATGTAAAACCAGAAGATTTAACAGATGAGATTGCGGATACCAATGGAAATGATTCATGATTTACTTGGATATGATCATTTAAAAATTATCCAAAAAGAAGGAATGTTTTCGTTCTCTTTAGATTCTATGCTGTTGGCTGATTTTGTGAAGACAAAAAACAGCATGCAAAAAATAGTTGATTTGGGTTGTGGCAATGCACCCATTCCGCTTTTTCTAACATTAAAGACTACTTCACCAATTATCGGAGTTGAATTACAAGAACAAGCGGTGGATCTTGCAAAAAGAAGCGTTGCTTTAAATCATTTGCAAGACCAAATCACGATTATAAAAAGCAATATCATCGATGTTCATAAAGTGCTAGGTGCAAACACCTTTGATATCGTTATTTCAAATCCACCTTTTTTCAAATATCATGAAGCAAGCAATACGAATGAAAGTCTATTTCTTACCATTGCTAGACATGAAGTAGAAATTACCCTTGAACAAATCATTCAAGAGGCCATGCGACTGTTAAAAACAAAAGGCTCTTTATACATGGTTCATCGTTGTGAACGTTTATCGGAAATTGTATCTTTGTTGAATCGTTATCGTTTTGGTTTAAAACGTATGCGGTTTGTTTATCCAAAAACAGATTCGAATGCGGCACTTTTGTTTTTGTTTGAAGCCAAACAAAATCAAAAAGATGATGTTGTTGTTGAAAAACCGCTATATGTACTTAAAACTGACGAAACCTATACCGATGAAGCATTGGCTATCTTTCATTTTAAAAAGGCAAAGTAAATGTTTCACTATTTGTGCAGTATATGTTATAATAAAGAAAAAGGAGTTGATTTACATGTTTCTTAGTTTATTATCACGTGAAGAAAAATATTATTTTATTGATTTATTAGCGCTCACTGTGAGTGTTGATGGAAATACCTCGGAATTGGAAAAACAAATTGTCAATCGACTCAAGTTCGAAATTGGTGAAGATATTTTAAAATATCGCAAAAGTTCTTTATCAAAGCAAAAACTAGTTGATTATTTTTCGGAAAAACCAAAACCTACGAAAAACATTGTGTTTATGAACCTCATTAGTTCATTTTTATATGATGAATTTTATAGTGCAGAAGAACATTTTTTAATGGAAGAAATTCAAAACAAATTTGAAATTCCCAACAAAAAACGCGCAGAATTAATGAAAATTGTCTATGCTGAACGAGATCTTCGAGAAAAGGCGCGCAGGATTATCTCTGAATGAACGTTCAAAAATCATATTTGTCAGCAAAACCTACCCTTTATTTGGTTCCCACCCCAATTGGAAATCTTTTAGATATGACTTTTCGGGCAGTGGAAACATTAAAAGGCGTAGATTATATTTTTGCAGAAGACACACGCGTGACTAAGGTTTTACTTAGTCACTTTCACATAACGGCACCGCTTTTAAGCTATCATATCTTTAATGAAGAAGAAAGAGCGAATGAGATTTTAGAATTACTTAAGAAGGAACATCATGTTGCCCTTGTTAGCGATGCAGGAACGCCGGGAATATGTGATCCGGGGTATCTCATCGCCTCTAAAGCCATCGATGCAGGATATCATGTCGTTTCCTTACCTGGCGCAGCAGCGTTTGTTATGGCCTTGGTCGCATCAGGATTGCCATCGGACCGTTTTACTTTTATTGGTTTCACAAATTCTCGCAAAGCAGCAAGAATCAAAGAATTACAAACTTTCGTGAATCATCAAGAAACATTGATTTTTTATGAATCTCCCCATCGAATCAAAGATTTCTTAAACGATTTGCTTGGTGTTTTTGGGAATCGTGATGTGGTTGTAGCGCGCGAATTAACAAAAAAATATGAAGAATACCAACGAGGAAAATTGGAAGATATCATTGCCAACAATGAAACGTTTAAAGGTGAACTTGTTGTTTTGGTAAAAGGACAAAGTAAAGACGAAAGCAATCAGAAACTAAATATTTTGTCGGTAAAAGAACATTATCAATTTTATTTAAAGCAAAACATAGATGCAAAAGAAGCCATGAAAAAAGTTGCGAAAGACCGAGGAGTTGCGAAGAGCGACATATATCGACAATTACAATAGGCTATAAAATAGCCTATTTTATTTTTCTTTTTTCTTGTTTGTGATATAATAATTTCTAGGAGGAATGCTATGCGAGAAATAATTCATTTAAATTATCATTGGTATTTTTCTGATTTATATAAACCAGAATATGTTACAAATTTTTCTGATGTAACCGATTTTTCAATGGTTTCACTTCCTCATTCTGGTAAAGTTTATGCAGATAATTACTTGCCCGAACCAGCTTGTTTTGGGAAATATATTTATAAACGAAAATTAGACATTTGTTTTCAAAATGATCGCAAATATCAAATTAGGTTTAAAGGCGTTGCCCATCAGGCAAGTGTTTATATGAACGAACAATTCATTGTGACTCATGAAGGAGGTTATGATGAATTTTTAGTTGATATTTCTCATGCGATTAACAAAGATTGTGACAATTGGCTGAGTGTTGTTGTCGATGAGAGCGAGAATCCTGATATTCCTCCTTTTGGTGGAGTGGTTGATTATTTAGGATATGGTGGAATATATCGTGAAGTTGAACTGGAAATATTAGAACAATCTAGCCTTCAAAACGTAAGGATCAAAGCCAATGAAAACCTAGATGGATTCATTTGTGAGGTTCACAAAGAAGGCATTGCCAATCAAATACAAATAAGCATTTATTTTGAAAAGCAAGAAGTGGGAAATGGTAGGCTTGATATGCTTGATGATCATATCGTTTTCTCGCAAAAAATTGCGAATCTAAAACGTTGGGATATTGATCATCCGCATTTATATACTTTTATCATTTCTTTATTTAATAATGAGAAGAAAACAGATGAAAAACAAATCAAGTTTGGTTTTAGATCGTTTGCCTTCACAAAAGAAGGTTTTTTTCTAAATGAACGGCATGTAACATTACGTGGTTTAAACAGACATCAAAGTTATCCTTATGTGGGATATGCTATGCCCAAGAGTGCACAAGAAAGTGATGCAAACATCCTTAAGTATGAATTAGGTGTTAATATGGTAAGAACATCTCACTACATGGTCTCGGAGCATTTTTTGAATCGTTGTGATGAGATTGGTTTGTTGGTTATGGAAGAGATTCCTGGGTGGCAACACATTGGTGAAGATCAATTCAAACAAAACACCTTGCATAATACGCAAGCCATGATTATGCGCGATTACAATCATCCCGCAATTGTATTATGGGGCGTTCGCATCAACGAGTCAGCGGATGATGATGATTTGTATCAAAAAACGAATGAATTGGCCCATAAATTAGATCCTACAAGACCAACAGGTGGAGTGAGAAATTTTTCTCATAGTCATATGTTTGAAGATGTTTACACTTTCAATGATTTTACACATGCTGGATTAAAAAAAGCGATTCAAAACCCGAAACATGTAAAAAAACAAGTGCCCTATCTCATCACTGAGCACAATGGACATATGTTCCCTACAAAAGCCTTTGATGATGAACCACATCGCGTTAGCCAAGCTTTACGTCATGAAGCCGTTCTAAAAGCGATTGGGCAACACAAACAAATTGCTGGGGCAATTGGTTGGTGTATGAACGATTATCACACACACAAAGAGTTTGGAAGTGGGGATAAAGTTTGCTATCATGGTGTTTTAGACATGAATCGCCATCCAAAATATGCCGCTTATGTGTACAGTGCCCAAAGCGAAGATAAAATAGTGCTAGAAGTATTGTCTGATATGAACTTAGGTGATTACCCTAAGAGTTTTCAAGATGCACTCTACATTGCAACTAATTGTGATTTTGTGAGAATTTATAAGGATAATTATTATATTGGGGAATTTCAAGCAAAAAAACAAAAAAATTATCTCCATCCTCTCATTAAAGTCACTGATTTTTTTGGGAACATTCTTTGCGATCAATATCATTTTTCTGCTTTTGATGCGAAATTGACGAAAAAGTTATTTCACCAAATTCAAAAAAATATCAATTTACCGTTTTTTTCGCAACTTAAAATGTTATATATATTAGTGAAGTATCATATTTCCCAAAAGCAAGCCATTACGATGTTTTATCAATTGACAGCAAGTAGTGATGTTTGGCGCTTTGATGGCTACCAAAACCAGCAATTAGTCAAGAGTGTCACAAAAGGCAAACAGACAAAAACTCATTGGGAAATAAAACCAGATGAAAGTACGCTTAAACACAAGAATACTTATGATGTTACAAGGGTGAATCTAAGCAAGGTTGACCAAAACAATCATGCTTTGGTTTATGCATTTGATCCAATCCACATAAAAACAAGTGGTGGAATTGGTGTCATTGGCCCAACACAAAGAACATTAAAAGCAGGAAGATGTGCTTTTTGGGTAAAAACCACCGGAACAAGTCAAGAAGGGACAATCGAGGTAACAACTGTTGATCAAGTGTTAACACAAACGATTGTAATTGAGGTTGAAAAATGAACTTAAAACAAAGAATTGCCTTATTACAAGGAAAAGATGTGTGGCATACTTTCAGCAACAAAAAATTAAAAATCCAGTCCATCATGATGGCCGATGGTCCCCACGGCTTACGCAAGCAATTAGATTGTCAAGATAACCTTGGGCTAAATAGCAGTTATCCTGCCACATTGTTTCCTTCATCAGCTGCTGTGGCTTGCTCTTTCAATAAGAACCTGATACAAAAAATGGGAGAAGCGATTGCGAAAGAAGCAAAAGAAGCAGATGTTCATATTGTGTTAGGTCCAGGTGTGAATCTCAAAAGAAATCCACTGTGTGGACGTAATTTTGAATATTTTTCTGAAGATCCTTATGTAAGCGGAACGATGGGAGCACATTGGATCAAAGGATTGCAAAGCCAAAACATTGGTGCAAGTTTAAAACATTTTGCAGTGAACAACCAAGAAACGTATCGTTTTACAATCAACTCAGTTGTAGACGAAAGGGCATTAAGAGAGTTATATTTAAAGCCGTTTGAAATTGCCATCAAAGAGCATCCAGCAACCGTTATGGCGAGCTATAATAAAGTAAATGGTATATATGCAACAGAAAATCGCAAACTCTTGATTGATATTTTACAACGCGAATGGAATTATCGCGGGGTAACGGTCTCTGATTGGGGCGCTGTGAGCAACCGATTTAGCAGTTTGTTAAACGGGCTTGATTTAGAAATGCCAGGAAATGGTGTTTATAGTAATAAAAAATTATTGAAAGCACATCAAGAAGAATATATTATTGACAATGATATTGATTCTTCTGTTTCTAAAATTTTAAAAATGGTTGATAGATATAAAGACAATATTGCGAAACCATTTGATAAAGAGGAACATTTTAGAATTGCGCAAGAAATTGCTACCGATAGCATCGTTTTATTAAAAAATGAAATGATCTTGCCACTAAAACCACAAGAAAAAGTAGCAATTGTTGGTGCGTTTGGGAAATCACCCCGTATTCAAGGTGGTGGATCTTCTAATGTAAATCCGATTCAAGTGAACAATGTTGTCGATGAAATCAGTAAGTATACCAGTAATTATAAATACTTTCGTGGCTATACCATGAAAAACGATGGTTTGAGTCAGGAACTAATCGATGAAGTCGTTCATGAAGCTCCCTTGTTTGATAAGATCATCATCATGGTTGGATTGCCTGAATGCTATGAAACTGAGGGCACTGACAGAGAACACATGAGTTTACCGATTGGGCATCTAACATTAATTGAAGAAGTTGTAAAGGCAAATAGCAACGTCATTGTTACTATTTCTGCTGGTGCCCAAGTTGCCTTACCGTTTCAAAAGGAAGTAAAAGCCATTTTGGCTTTGCATTTGTTGGGGGGTGCCTCAGGAAAACCAATTTTAGATATTTTGTACGGAGTTGTTTCGCCTTCTGGTCGTTTGGCAACAACATATCCTATCCGTATTGAAGATGACCCGTCAACAGCAAATTTTGCTGATGGCAATCACAGTTGTTGGTATCAAGAAAGTATTTATGTAGGGTATCGCTATTATTCTACTTTTCAAAAGCCAGTTGCTTATCCATTTGGGTATGGACTGAGTTATACCAAATTTGCTTATCAAGACTTAAAAATATCTGTGAATGAAATTAGACCCTCAGGACCACTAGAAGTTAAAGTTACAGTGAAAAACGTAGGTCATATGGCCGGTGGCGAAGTGATTATGTTGTTCGTACAAAACAATCACTCAACGGTATTTAAACCTCTTCGAGAATTGCGAGCTTTTGAAAAAGTATATTTGCAACCAAACGAACAAAAAGAAGTTTCCTTTATATTAAATTATGCTGATTTTGCTTATTATGATGTCGATATGAAAGCTTTTCATGTTGATAAAGGAATATACAAAGTGCAAATTTGTAAACATGTCAATGAAGTGATATTAGAAGCCAAAGTATGTAAACGCGATAATGAAGAAGGATTTCAAGAGCATTATCCAAGTGCTTATAACGAAAAAGAATATCACATTACTTCTGATGACTTTCAAAAATTATTAGGGAGGCCACTTCCACCGAAAAACATTGTAAAGCGCCGCCCCTATACGATGGATGCTACATTGGAAGATGTCAAACATACTATTTTTGGATTTATCATGTATCAAGTCATTATGCGAAAAGCGATGAAAATGGGCAAAAAAATGGCTGATGGTTGGATGAAGCAAGCCTTAAAACGTACGATATCACAAACACCACTGAGAACCATTGCCACCATGAGTGGTGGCGCCATCGGTTTGATGCAAATGGAAGGGTTACTTGACATCATTAATTTCCGTTTATTAAGGGGGATTAGCAAACTATGAGATGGTATAAAAACACAATTGTATATCAAATTTATCCAAGAAGTTTTCAGGATTCTAACAATGATGGAATTGGTGATTTACCAGGCATCATTAGCCGCTTAGACTATTTGGAAAACTTAGGGGTAACCGCACTATGGTTATCCCCTATTTATGTTTCTCCTCTATATGATAATGGCTATGATATTGCTGATTATTGCGCAATCCATAAAGATTATGGAACAATGGATGATTTTAAATTATTAATTAGTGAAGCACACAAACGCAACTTAAAAATAGTGATGGATTTGGTTGTCAATCATACATCAAATGAACATGCTTGGTTTTTAGATGCCATTAGCAATCCGAAAAGTAAATATCGTGATTACTACTATATTTTCGAAGGAAAAAAGAAACCAAATAATTGGACATCATTTTTTGGCGGTTCTGCATGGACATATATTCCAGAATATGATGTCAGTTATATGCATTTGTTTGCTAGTGAACAACCTGATTTAAACTGGGAAAATCCTCAAGTGCGAAATGAAATCAAACAAGTGTTAAAGTTTTGGCTTGATTTAGGAGTAGATGGATTTCGTTGCGATGTGATTAATATTTTATCTAAGCCAAATGATCTTCCCAACAGTCATCGACTTTTTGTGTTAAAAGGAGCCGAATACTATGTTAATGGACCGAAAATTCATCAGTATTTACAAGAAATAAAACGAGATGTATTTGATCATTATGATATGTTTACGGTTGGAGAATGTGTGTTTATCACACCTCCCAAAGCATTAGAATATGTGAAAGAAGGCATCGATGAATTAAATATGGTGTTTCAATTTGATCACATGGGCGTAGATAATTATTTTAAGTGGATGCTTAAAAAATACAAACCATATCGCCTGAAATTAGCACTTGCTAAGTGGCAAAATGCCTTAAACGAAACTGGTTGGAATTCCCTATATTTAGAAAACCACGATCAACCAAGATCTGTGAGCCGTTTTGGAAATCCTGATTTTTATTACGAGAGCGCAACTTTGCTTCCGACGATGACTTTTTTACAAAAAGGAACGCCGTTTATTTATCAAGGGCAAGAGATTGGAATGACAAACGCTCATTTCACAAGTCTCAATCAATATCGTGATATTGAAACCCACCATGTTTATCACATTGGAAGGACCGTTTTAAAATTTTCTCACAAACGTATGATGCATAAAATCAAATACATGAGCCGAGATAATGCCAGAACACCAATGCAATGGGATAGCACGGTTCATGGAGGTTTTTCCAAAGAACAACCTTGGATTGAAGCCAACCCCAATTTTGTTACCATAAATGTAAAAGAAAATGTGCAAAACCCTCATTCTATTTATCAGTACTATAAAAAGTTAATTGAAATAAAAAAAACCATCCAAGTTGCAAAATATGGTGATTTTAAATTGCATTATTCCAAACATCGCTCGTTGGTCTATTTTGAAAGAAACTTTGAACAAGAACAAATGTTGGTGATTTGTAATTATTCAAAAAAGCAGTTACAAATAAAACCATTGCATCCATTAAAGGAATATTCATTGATCTTAAATAATTACGATGTTGATGAAGAAACATTATATCCTTATCAAGCAAAAGTTTATTTTAGGAGCATGAAGCATGATTAATGTTCAAGGAAATTTTTTTCAATTAGATACCCTTCATACTTCATATGTTTTTGAGGTTGTTGATGACTTATTGATTCATCACTATTATGGAAAAAAAGCAATGTTTCAAGATTACTCGCACATCGTGGGAAAATTAACTGGTGGCGCCGGAACAGCAATTGAGTATGAAGGAAAACCAGGAATGTTTATCGATCAATTAGATTTAGAATATTCTAGTTTTGGAACTGGAGATTACAAAGAAACCGCAATTTTGTTACAAAATAATCAGCAAGGTTTTTACAATAATTTTAAGTATGAAAGTTTTTCCATCCTAGAAGACCATCAAGGGACACTTGCATCTAGTAAGCATCCCAATCAAGTGCTAAAAATGACGCTTGTGGATGAACCGAAACATTTAAAGCTTGAACTATTTTATAAAGTGTTTGAAGCAAGTGATGTCATCAGTAGATATGTTATCTTAACAAATCTTAGCTCAACAAAAATCAATATTTCTCGTCTTTTTTCTATGCAACTTGATTTACCAGCAGAGAATTATGATTTTGTAACTTTTGACGGTGCATGGGCAAAAGAACGGCACATGACAAGTCGACATGTCGAAGTTGGCATTTATGTCAATGATTCGAAATGTGGCTCCAGCTCTAATCGGCATAATCCATTCACCATTTTAAAGCACAAAAACACGGGGGAACTAGAAGGTGAAGCCTATGGATTTAATCTTATTTATAGTGGAAACCATAAAACGATTGTAGAAAAATCAATCAATGAAAAAATTAGGATTTTATCTGGAATCAATGATTTTGCATTTTCTTATGAATTATTGCCAAACGCAAGTTTTACATCTTGTGAAGCAGTGATTTCTTATTCAAACGAAGGATTAAATCGTTTGTCACAACAATTTCATCACTTCGTTAATAATCACATTATTCCTCAAAATTTTGCAAACAAAAAACGCCCAATTGCACTGAACAATTGGGAAGCAACTTATTTCAATTTCAATGAAAAAAAGATATTAGAACTAGCGGCATCAGCAAAAGAAGTTGGAATTGAGTTATTTGTTTTAGATGATGGTTGGTTTGGAAAAAGAAACAACGATCAATCTTCACTAGGTGATTGGGATGTTAATGTAAAAAAACTTCCCCATGGATTAAGAGGATTATCCGATAAAATCCATCAAATGCATTTGCAATTTGGCTTATGGGTGGAACCAGAAATGGTGAATGAAGATAGCGATTTATTTCGAAAACACCCGAATTGGGCAGTTGTTCATCCAGAATACAAACCTAGTACAGGACGCAATCAATTGCTTCTTGATTTAACAAATCCTGAAGTCACAACATACTTAAAAACAAAATTAGCTCAAGTTTTTGAAAATTCGAACGTTGATTATGTAAAATGGGATTATAACAGAAACATTACCGAATTATATGGATCAACATTGGCAAATCAAGGAGAATTTTATCACCGTTACATCATGGGATTATATGATGTCTTACACCATGTAACATCTTTGTTTCCTCATGTTTTATTCGAAGGATGTGCAAGCGGTGGGAATCGTTTTGATTTAGGAATGCTTTGTTTTTGTCCACAAATTTGGACAAGCGACGATACAGATTATTATGAAAGACTATTCATTCAAACAGGAACCTCTTATGGTTATCCACTTTCGACCATCTCAAATCATGTGAGCAGTATCCCCAATCATCAAACGTTGCGCAAATCACCGCTTGATTCTCGCTTCAATTTGGCTTGTTTTGGCGTCTTAGGATATGAATTAAACTTAAACGAGATCGACAAAGAAACAAAAAACCAAATCAAATCACAAATTGCTTTTTATAAGCAATATCGTGAATTGTTTCAATTTGGCACGTTTAGTCGTTCTAAGTCTAACATATTCCATCACAATCGATGTGGGTTCACCGTCTTGAATCAAGACAAAGAATTAGGATTGTATGGGTTTTTCCAAACACTATTACATCCAGCCATGAGCGAAGACATCATTAAGATAAATGATTTAGATGATTGCTTTTATTCGTTTTCTAATTTTCCTCAAACAATCAATTTGCTTGATTTTGGAGGACTCATTAATTTAGTTTCACCGATTGTACTAAAAGTGAATGGAAAATTACATCGTTTCATTTGTAAAGTATATCATCCGAAAACAGAAAGCGAACGCTATATTGTTCACGGAAAAGCTTTTTCTTGTGCAGGCGTTCGGTTGAGTTCCCAATTTATGGGAACGGGATACAATAACAAAGTCCGTGTCATAGGTGATTTTGGCAGTCGTCTTTATTTCATTTCTAAAATAACCAACAAACACCAATTAAAAAGGATTAGGGTCAAAGCCTAATCCTTTTTTAAATGATACAAAATCGTTTGTTTTATCTCATACAAAATCAAAAAATAAATGCATTCTTTATTGTTCTCATACTTTTCTAAGCGACTGTTATGCGAAAGATCAAGCAAAAGCAGTTTAGGATGTTCTTGTTTTATCTGATTTAAGATTTCGTTTTTTTCTTGTTTGGTTAGCTTAATTTCCCACCAAATTGGTGGCTTATATCTTGCTTGAGACAAATAGTCTTGTTTGATTAAAAATAAAAAGTAATCTTGATTAGAAACATTGATTGCTAGATACAAGCTTTTCGCAAGCGTTGGCAATTGTAAAACAACATCACTGTGTTCTTTGATATATTTCCCCAATGTAAGGAATGTTTCATAAGGATTCAATTTTAAATCTAAAAATAGATAACGCATGGTCCTAGGAAATCGATGGGAATTATAATAGCGATTTAATCCGGTTTCCACTAATTTGATTTCTTCTAAATCTTCATGGCTTAAATATGTGTTTTGAATAATTTCGTAGGGCGGTTCATTTGAAAAGACATATTGATGAAGTTGTTTTTCTGCTACTATTCTTGTTCCGGCGAGTGCTTTTAAAATGCCCAATTGCAGCTCATCAGCAAACAAGAAAAAGGTTTCGTTAAATGTGTTAGCAAATGAATGCTTGTCTTCATAAGGGAGTCCAGCAATTAAGTCAAGATGGATTGTAATGCAATCTTGGATTTCTCTTACGACATTTGTGATTTTTTCAAACATTTGCTTTCTCAATACTGCTTTGGTAACTTGTTCATTGGTTGATTGAATGCCAATTTCAAAGCGAAGCAAATTTGGCCGTACTTGTTTCAAAAAGGCAATCAATTCATCATCTATGATATCTGCAACAATTTCCATTTGCCAGATGGTCACATGATTATCGTGTTCTTGTATAAATGATATGATTTCCATCATTCTTTGTTTGTTGGCATTGAATGTGCGGTCTAAAAATTTCACTGTTTTTGCTTGTTGGTTTATGGCCCAAAGAATTTCCTTCTTTACTTGATCCATTGGAAAAAATCGTACTTTTTGATCTAAAGAAGCCAAACAATAAGCACATTGATAAGGACAACCACGAGATGTTTCCAAGTAAACATACCTATTTTTGGCATCTCCTATGAGTTTATAGTCGTGTTTGATTTTCGTGATATCTGGTATTTGCTCATAAGTGAAGCAAATACCATTTTGGCGATAGTACAAATTACTGACATTGTTTATCGGAAGTTCTTCGTTTAAATGAGAAATCAATTGCACAAAGGATTCTTCGCCTTCGTTTTTTATAATGTATTTTACACAAGGAAACCTAAAAAATTCATCTATGCGAAAACTTGCTTCTGGGCCGCCTAAAACAACCATGAAGTGCTCTGGCAATTTGCTTAATATTTGTTTTATGAACGAGGCATTCCAAATATAAACTGAAATTCCAATGAGACCAGCTGCAAATTCGTTTATGAATTGAACGACGGAGGAAATATCATCTTTGATTGTGAATTCTTTTGTGTCAACAAAAAAATCAGCATTGCTTTTTAGCTGAAGAATTCCCATCGCTGGATGGATGTATTTTGAGTTGATGCCAAGTAGTAAAATTTTCATAAAAACCTCACAAGTTATTATATCATTATTTTGAAAAACTTACTTTTATTAATAAGTTATTTTTTATTGTCTTTATTTTTTTTTCAAAGTTTGGTATAATACACCTTGAGGAAAAAAATATGACAAACTCTAAAAAATCATTAGTTAGTGGAATAGTAATGACTATTTCTCAAGTTTTAAAAATCCCACCATGTAAAATCACTTATTTGCATTTACCAGAAGAATACAGTGGGGTCGCTTGCATGTTTATGCATGATGTTTACCAAATCAATGTGAACGAAGACGTATTCAAAAAAATGGCAGATTTAGAAGTGACAGCGGGAATCATTCATGAAATGCGCCATGCTTATCAATGGTTTCAAGTAAAAAATCCTAATCTTTCTAAAGAACCACCTGAAATCATCCAACAGTGGCAAACGGAATTCTTTGAGTATGTTCAGCCATTGAACGGTGATGATTTGTTTATGCAACAAAGCCTGGAAATTGATGCGGTAGCATTCACGGCTTTGATTACAAAATTACTGTTTCGGCAAACACTCAAGTTGCCAGAATCGATCAAAGAAAAAGTTTATCAACGCATTACTCAGATTGAAAAAGAATACGAATTTTTACGCAAGATATAAAAAGGGTTTCATTGGCTATTTGCTCTTTGTCTCTTGAGATAAAACGAATATTATGTTATAATAAATAAAAACACCATGGAGGATAAAAATGGCAAAAAAAGTATTTCAATCAATGGATGGAAACCAAGCAGCAGCTTGGGCATCATATGCATTTACCGAAGTAGCGGGCATTTATCCAATTACTCCGTCATCAACAATGGCTGAGTATGTAGATGAATGGGCAAGCAAAGGAAAAAAGAATTTGTTTGGTGTCCCTGTAAAAGTGGTAGAAATGCAATCAGAAGCTGGTGCAGCAGGAACGGTTCATGGTTCTTTGCAAGCAGGAGCACTAACCACTACATTTACAGCAAGTCAAGGCTTGCTACTTAAAATTCCTAACATGTATAAAATTGCTGGTGAATTATTACCAGGCGTTATTCATGTTTCAGCAAGAAGTATTGCGGTTCAAGCTTTATCAATTTTTGGTGATCACCAAGATGTAATGGCTGTCCGCCAAACTGGTTGGGCAATGCTTGCCTCTTCAAGTGTACAAGAAGTCATGGATTTGGCGGGAATTGCGCATTTGGCAGCAATCAAATCAAGCATTCCATTCTTACATTTCTTTGATGGTTTCCGTACCAGCCATGAAATTCAAAAAATTGAAGTCATGGATTATGAAGTATATGACCGTTTATTAGATAAAAAAGCAGTTGAACAATTCCGTAGTCGTTCATTAAGCCCAAACAAACCTGTTACTCGTGGTTCCGCACAAAATGGTGATGTTTATTTTCAAGCGCGTGAAGCACAAAATAAATATTATTTAGAAATTCCAAGAATTGTAGAAGAATACATGGATGAAATTTCTAAAGTAACTGGTCGTGAATACAAACCGTTTGTTTACTATGGAGATAAAGATGCCACAGACATCATTATTGCCATGGGTTCAGTCATTGAATGTGCCAAAGAAGTGGTTGATTGCTTAATCAAACAAGGCAAAAAAGTTGGTTTGATTAATGTTCATTTATATCGTCCTTTCTCAACAGAGCATTTACTACGCGTTTTACCAAAAACAGTCAAACGAATTGCTGTCATTGAAAGAACAAAAGAACAAGGATCGATTGGCGAACCTCTATACTTAGATGTGAAATCGGTATTTTATAATCAACCAAATGCTCCAGTCATTATTGGTGGACGTTTTGGTTTATCAAGCAAAGATACCAATCCATCACAAATATTTGCTGTTTATGAAAATCTTGAAAAAGGAGAAAAAGCTCTTAACTCTTTCACGATTGGAATCAATGATGATGTAACGCATTTATCATTACCACTAACAAATCACACAGATGTTGCTGGCGATGGCGTTAGTCAATTAATCTTCTATGGTTTGGGAAGCGATGGAACCGTTGGTGCAAATAAAAACACCATTAAATTAATTGGCGATAATACTGATTATTATGCGCAAGCTTATTTTGCCTATGATTCAAAAAAATCAGGTGGCGTAACACATAGCCATTTGCGCTTTGGTCGTAAACCAATTCGCTCTACTTATTTGGTTTCGAAAGCTGATTTTATCTCTTGTTCATTAGATAGTTATACCCATAAATATGATATGCTTCGTGAATTAAAAGAAGGCGGACGTTTCTTGTTAAATACCACCAAAACAGTGGAAGACTTATTGAACTACTTGCCAAATTCATTTAAAAAAGCGTTAGCTGACAAACATGCTCGCTTATATGTCATTGATGCTGTTACTTTAGCAATGGAATTAGGACTTGGAAATCGTACCAATACGATTATGCAATCGGCATTCTTTAAACTAAATGAACAAATAATGCCATATGAAGAAGCCCAAGATTTAATGAAGAAATATGCTTATAAATCATATATTAAAAAAGGACAACATGTTGTTGATTTAAATTATCTTGCCATTGATAAAGGTGCAGAAAGCTTAAAAGAAGTGAAAGTTGATCCTAATTGGAGCAACCTTGGCAAAGATGAAATCGTAATTGATCCAAACACACCTTACTTTGTAAAGAAAATCGCTAATCCAGTCAACGCAATGCGTGGAGATGATTTGCCTGTTTCTGCATTCAACGGTTATGAAGATGGAACGATGGAAAACGGTACAGCCGCTTTTGAAAAACGTTACATTGCTTCTTTTGTCCCTCAATGGGTAGAAGAAAATTGTATTCAATGTAATCAATGCGCCTTTGTTTGTCCACATGCTGTTATTCGTCCATTCTTATCTACAGCAGATGAAGTAAAGAATGCACCAGACAATGCGAAATACATTGATCCAGTTGGCAAAGGATTTGAAGGATTAAAATATTCTATCGTTGTGTCAATCGCTGATTGCACAGGATGTGAAGTTTGTGTCAATCAATGCCCTGGTAAAAAAGGTGAAAAAGCACTTAGAATGGTACCAATTGATGAAGCCATTACAGAAGGCCGTGATAAGCTTGCGAAATACTTCCATAATAATGTCACATATAAATCAAATATTTTAGATAAATTTGCCAACCCTAAAAATTCTCAATTTGCAAAACCATTATTTGAATTTAGTGGTGCTTGTGCTGGTTGTGGAGAAACACCTTATGTTCGTTTAGCAACACAATTATTTGGTGATCGTATGGTTATCGCCAACGCAACAGGTTGCTCTTCTATTTATGGAGGATCTTTCCCAGCAACACCTTATACGAAAAATGCAGAAGGAAAGGGTCCTGCTTGGGCTAATTCTTTATTTGAAGACAATGCAGAATTTGGTTATGGAATGCGCATTGCTACGGAAACCATTCGCAATCGTATTGGCATGATGATGGAAAAAGTCTTAGAAAAAGAAGGACAAACAAATCGCATTCATGAATTGTTCAAATCATGGTTAGAGAACCGTGACAGCAGTCAAGAAACAGAAAAGATTGCAAAAGAATTGATTCCACTTCTTGAAAATGCGAAATGTGAAACAGCCAATGAAATATTGAAATTAAAAGATTACTTCGTAAAACGTTCTCAATGGATTGTTGGTGGTGATGGTTGGGCTTATGACATTGGATATGGCGGCCTTGATCATGTGATTGCTAACAATGAAGATATTAACATTTTAGTGTTGGATACTGAAGTATATTCTAATACAGGCGGTCAAAGTTCGAAATCAAGCCAAACTGGTTCGATTGCGAAATTTACTGCATCTGGTAAAGTAGGTAAAAAGAAAGATTTGGCAGCCATTGCTATGAGCTATGGGCATGTTTATGTTGCATCTATTTCTCATGGTGCATCACAACTTCAGGCCTTAAAGGCGTTTAAAGAAGCGGAAAGTTATCCAGGTCCTTCCATTATTATTGCTTATTCACCATGTATTGCTCATGGAATTAAAAAAGGTATGGGTACAACGCAACTTCAAGCCAAGCTTGCTGTTGAATGTGGTTATTGGCCAACCTTTAGATTTGATCCTCGCTTATTAAAAGAAGGAAAGAATCCATTCCAACTTGATTCTAAAGAGCCAACTTGGGATAAATACGAAGAATATTTAATGGGTGAAACCCGTTATTCACAATTAAAAGATATCAATCCAGAAGCGGCTGAGCATTTGTTGAATGTAAACAAACAAGAAGCACAACGTCGTTACCGCATGTATCAACGTTATCAAGCAATGGATTATACAAACGAAAATTAACCAAGAACTCTCCTATTTAGGAGAGTTTTTTCTTGCTGTTTTGTGTTATAATGCTATTACAATTAATATTACTGGCAAAAACGTAAACAACTTTGTTATATTATCGAAAAGGTACATAGCCAGTTCGGGGGGAATACTATGTTCAATCAATTGCGACTTGAAAAAAGTATGCAACAATTAAAGAATGGTGATGCAAGTGCTTTTGATACCATCTATGAAGAAACATCAAGGATGGTTTACTATATTGTTTATGGTATTATGAAAAACCATACAAAAGCAGAAGATTTGACACAAGACGTCTTTATGAAGGTATACGAAAAAATAAACCAATATACTCAAAGCCTATCGCCAAAAGCGTGGATTGCTATGATTGCGAAAAACACAGCAATCAATGAATTTAAAAAGCAAAAACGCGAACAAATCATTGATGTCGATACTGCTGATTTGCTGGTTGATGAGAAACCATCTAGGAAAGATACGCCATTAATTGATTTGGCCGCAAAGCATTTATCAGATGAAGAATTTATGATTGTTATGTTGTGCGTGACAGAAGGTTACAAGCGAAGAGAAGTTGGTGAAATGTTAAATTTGTCAACGAGTGGTGTTACTTGGAAATTAGAACAAGCATTGAATAAATTACGAATGATTGTAGAAAAGGAGGGATAATATGAAAAAGACATTACTTAAAAAAATATTAAGAGAAGAAAGTCGCATATTTGTTCCTGATTTAAAAGATAAAATATTAGCACAAATTCCAATACAAAAAGAAAAAATAGGTAAACCTAGCATATCCTTTAATAGAGCATGGTCGTTTGGACTTGCCACTTTGTTGATTGTTTTTGCCGGAATTACTTATTTTGGTTTAAACAAAAGCACACCTACTGTGTTTACAAACACCATTGTATCAATTGATATCAATCCTTCACTAGAATTAGAAACCGATGTTCATGATGTTGTTGTCAGTTATCGTTCTATGAATGTTGATGCCCAATTACTCATGGAAGAAGAAGGCTTGAATTTGGTGAATAAGTCCGTGGATGAAGCGATTGAAATCTTTGTTGAGTTAGCGATTGAATATGGATATTTAGAGGCTGAAGATGTCGATGCCGAAGTATTCATTGCTGCGATTAATCAAGATTCTACATTTGAAGAGGCACTAAACACAAGGTTACAAGCGAAAGTTGAAATCATCAAACAACAAAAGAACTTGCAAGGGAAAATTGTGCTTGCCTCAGCAGATAGCGAAACAAAAGAGCTTGCGAAGGCCAATCAAGTATCGGTTGGGAAAATGTTATTAATTGAAAAAGCGCAAGCACAAAATGCATCCTTAACAATAGAACAAGCAAAGATGCTAAATGTAAAACAATTGAATGAAATTTCTCGTGGTTATGATGGCCAAAAAATCACAGAATTTGCGAATGCTTATCGTGGAAAAGTCGAAGAATTAAACGAAAAGAAAGATTCTGCAATTGTCTCTTTAGAAAATCAAAAACAAATCATTTTGAATGAAATTTCTGACATTTTAGAAATGATTGAAAACAATGAAAGTTTAGCATCAGTTGAAACACGGGTTAATAATTTGCTTGCTACTTATTTTCCGAATGTTCATCCTGAGAATCTGACGAACTATGCTAGATATGCGGCTTTCTTAAACGGATTAAATCATTACATGGAAACAAAAACAGTCCGCATTGAAGGATCGATTAAAGCTAAGTTTGAAAGCCAAGTTAAAGCCTTTCGTTTTCAAATGCCAGATGACATTCAAAACAATGAAATCAACTTTGACTTTGTTTTCGATGATGATTTTGAAATAGGTGAATTACCAAATGGCGATTTACCAACATATAACGAAACAGAAGCAAAAATATTTGACATTATTAATCAAGTACTAACATACATTGATGTCATTGAAAAAAACCCCAATGCGCATTATAGTCGTATTGAACGGGCAATTGATGTACTCATGAATCAATATGAGGCACTCATGCAATCCCCACAAGTTAGCAGCGCTTTTAAACAAAGCAATTTGATTGTAAACTTTACGACTTCTTATCAAGCATATTTAGAAAAATAATCATTTTACTGACAAATCGTTGTATTTGTTTGTTATATGAGTGAAGGACAAAGGAGAGAAAAAAATGAAAAAATTTAACTTATTTTTAGGAGTGCTCTTGGTAGCACTATCGTTAGGGCTATATGGTTGCACCATTGGCACTAGTAACACTGACTATGCATCAAATGCATATGTTGTATTAGACATTAATCCTTCCATCGAAATTTTAACCGATGAAGCAGGATTAGTAAGCGAAGTAAATGGATTAAACGAAGATGCAGAAATGCTATTAATTGACACAGACTTCGTTGGCAAAACAGTGGATGAGACGGTAGAAGCAATCATTGCTTTAGCATTAGAAATGGGCTTTATCGATTTTGATGCCGAAAACGCAATTATTGTTACCACTGTTGGTGAAGATGATGAAGCAACAGAACAGTTGGAAAAGAAAATCCGTGACCGTATTCGTGGATTCTCTGATAAAGAAAAAGTTTCCATGGAAGTCATTGAAGCTCGCCAAGAAGCAAATGCAGAAATGATTGCTTTGGCTGAATCATTAGGAATCAGTGTTGGAAAATTAAAATTAGCGCAATTAGCAATGGAATTTGACGAAACACTAACACTTGAAGTTGCAGCAACGATGGCTGTAAAAGATTTGAATGCCATTGTAAAAACACACCGTCAAGAAATGAAAGAATTTATTGGCGAACAACTTCGTGATCGTTATTTCGAATTCCGTCAAGAAGCTCGTGGTGAGTTTGCCATTAGCCGTGTTCAATTTATCTATGATGCAATGATTATCGCAGAAGAGGGTTTCTTTGATTCAGTATTAGTGGAATCAGAAGCAACCGTTGCCGATGTCATCGCCCTTTACTTAGAATATTTAAATGCTGTGAAAGCAATTGAAGTGTTACCAGTTGAAGATGAAGAAGTAGTGGAAGAAGAAGCAACCATTGAAGTTGCAACTGATGTTGAATTTGAACAACTTCTTGAACAAAGACAAACAAAGATGAATGAAATGATTCAAATTCGTGCGCAATTAAATAGAGTAAAAGAAGGAACAGAACAACACACACAATTACGCACACAACTTCAAACAAAATGGCAAGAAATCCAAGCCGTGAATGAACAAATTAGAGAACACAAAGAACAATACAAAAATGAGTTTGCAAATGAACATGAAGGATACAAATTCGGCATCAACGATCAAGGAGTCAATGTTGAAGTAAAAGCTCAATTTGATTGGATGAATGCGTTCCGTACTTTAAGAAGTGAATATGAAGCTAAATTCTTAGCAATCGGTGTTAATCTATCAGATTTAGAAGCATTGTTTCATGATATCGTAAAACCACAAGTTGAAGCCTTACAAGCAACTTATCAAGGAGAACTTGAAGCTTTAAAAGAAGAGACCAAAGGTCAAATCGATGCAATAAAAGAACAATTCCGTCAAGGTAAAGACAATACTCGTGGTATGTGGGGGAAATAAAATCCCAATTTCATACAAAAAGTTAAGGGCCCCCCGCTCTTAACTTTTTCTTTTGGTTTCTATTTTTTTGTGTTATAATGAATGAAATATTAGGAGTGTTATATGCAAATTATGAAAACCGAACAATTGAATGCTTTGTTGGCGAAACAAGATGAATTAAAGCAATTGTTTGTTGATGAGTTAAATGTTTTAAATAACGAATACTTTCCTGAATTTACAGCAGCAAAAAAAGAACGCAATAATCGTTTGTATGGATTGGGTTGGACGATTTGTTTACTCGTTGTTGTGACATTTATGGTTGTGTTTCGAGCAATTGAACCCCTTAAGTTAATTTATCTTTTATATATTATCAATGGTTCTTTTTTCTTTTATGCTTTATTTTTGGTGTTAAAAACACAAAAAAAATTAAAAGAAATCAAAACAGATTGGGATAAAAAGCATGAAAAAATCGCACAGTATAAAGTGCAAGCATCTTTGGTGCTGGAACAAGCAAAAGAACAAGTTTATATTGTCATTTCTGAAAATGAGAAAAAATCTTTATCACAAGTGAAAGAAATGATTTTTCATGATTTTGGTCAAGAACCTGTTGCAGAAGAATTAATTGCTTATTATGAGGCTTGGGGAAAAACCAAAACAGGACAGAACATTTATGATTTACAAGAGTTCTTAAGCAACCGCCGTCGGAAAGCCGAAATGATGACAGAAAAAAAAGAAAACGAGTCAACTCAGTGAGTTGACTTTTTTTGTTATTACATTTGATGCAAAAGCGAGCAAATAAGAGTATAATAATATACGAAATATATCATGAGGTTAGTCTATGAAAAAAATAGCTAGAAAAAGTATTATATTACCACTTCTTGTTTTGGTGTTGTCATTTTTAGTGGGATGTGGCGATGATTATCAAGTATACACAATGAATTTAAGTGATTCGTTTAATACAACCAATAAAATTGTTTTGGTTTCTAAAAAGAAAACAGAATTAGAATTAAATGAATTGTATGAAGAATTAGATAACATATTGATTGATTTAGATGAAATCTTTAATATACAAGATCGTGGTGATGGTGTTGAAACCGAGTTAATGCGATTGAATGGCCAAGCGGGAATTGCTCCAATGGTTGTAAGCGATGAAGTATTAACGGTTGTGAAAAAAGCGATGGAAATCAGCCAGTATTCTTTGGTTGAAGGTAAGTATTTATTTGATCCAACGATTGCGCCGGTATGGGATTTGTGGAATTTTGTGGATCATTTATATGATCCTTATATGGACAATCGAACAGAACCGCCAACCGAACAAGATATTTTGGATTTGCTATTGTTGGTTGATAAAGATAAAGTAATAATCAACGAACAAAACAAGACGATTTTTTTAACAGAAGAGAATATGAAACTTGATTTAGGAGCGATTGTAAAAGGATATGCTGCTGATAAAATAAAAACGTATTTGATATCTCTTGGTTATGAAAAAGCAGTCATTGATGTAGGACGTAATATTTTATTGTTAGGAGATGGAATCACATCTGATTCCAAGGACATTCCATGGAAAGTTGATGTGCAAACGCCTTTTGTAGGTTTGTTTGACGATGATACAGTAAAAACATATGGGACGATGCGCTTAAGCGATGTTACAGTTGTGACTTCAGGAACATATGAAAAATATATTAAAGATGAAGAGGGAATCATGTACCACCATATTCTTGATCCACGAACAGGATATCCCATTGACAATCAAGTGATTTCTGTTACAGTTGTGTGTCAAGATTCTATTGTTGGAGATGGTTTCTCTACAACTCTTTTTGCTTTGGGTTTAGACCGAGGAATGTCATTAATCAATGCTCTTGATTACTTAGATGCCGTTTGGGTGGTAGAAAACAGTGGCAAAAAAGAAGTGTACATATCTTCAGGGTTAGAAGGTGTTTTCGAATTCAATACAGCAGTTGAAAGCATCGGTTATGTTTATAAGGGAGTTTATCATGAGAACGCTGGAAATTAAAAATTTACATTCTTCTGTGGAAGATACAGAAATATTAAAAGGAGTCGATTTAACAATTCGTACTGGTGAAATTCATGCCATCATGGGACCAAACGGAACAGGAAAGTCCACACTTGCTGCCACCATTATGGGGCATTATAAATATGAAGTGACAGAAGGTAGTGTGACTCTAGATGGCGAAGACTTACTAGCCTTTGGCGTTGATGAACGTAGTCGTAAGGGAATTTTTCTAGCAATGCAATATCCAAATGAAATCCCAGGGATTACCAATTCCGATTTCATTAAAACGGCAATGCAAGCTAGACTAGAACCAGGAAAGCATATATCCTTGTTTAAATTCATCCGTGAATTTGATCAAGCAGTTAGCGACTTAAAGATGCACGCTGATTTACCTCATCGCTATTTAAACGAAGGGTTTTCTGGTGGTGAGAAAAAACGCAATGAGATTTTACAAATGAAAATGTTGAAACCTAATTTTGCCATTCTTGATGAAATCGATAGTGGATTAGATGTAGATGCCTTGAAAATTGTTGGTGAAAATATAAACAACATGCGAGGAGAAAATTTTGGAGCCCTAGTGATTACGCATTACCAAAGATTGTTGGATTATATCGATGTTGACTATGTTCATATTATGATGAACGGAAAAATTGTTCGAAGCGGGAAAAAAGATTTGATTGCGAAAATTGATGCAGAAGGTTACGATTGGTTGCGTGCCGAATTAGATATCAAAGATGAACAAGAAAAAATGTCAGCTGTTTTAGGTACTTGTGCTTTTAAAATCCCAAAGGATAAATGATGATGAATCCATTAATGAATGAGTTTATTGATTTGCATGATGCTTATTTTATTTTGAAAAATGGTGTTGTGATTGGTAGTTATAATGAAACCAATGTGCTTCCTGCTTTTCAATCGGGAAAGTTTAAGCTCATCCATATCATTGATCAAGATTGCAATTTTGATATTGAATTTTTAGAAAACAGCCAAGTGCATATATCAGAAGTCGTTTTATTTCATGAAGCCAAAACTTTAAAAAAGACAATCAAAGTTCATAAAAATGCCAATATTGATTATTTAAGTTACGTTAGCACAAACGAAGGAATTAGTGCTAAGATAACAACCAATGCCAACGTTTTTTCACAAGCCACATTGAGCAACAATATGTTATTTATCTGTAAAGACGTCTGTAACTGCTCACAGCAAGTACACTTGCTTGGAGAAAAGGCAAATTATAAAACAAAAAATGTCATGATTAACAGTTTTGGGAAAACGCAAGATTTTAGTTATAAAGTAACACACCATGTTGCATTCACGGAATCTAACTTGCAAAATTACGGTATTTCTCATCATCAATCGTTACTCAATATTTTCACAGATGGGATTATCGAAAAAAACGCCGTAAAAGCAATATTAAAACAAAAAGCCAAAGGCTTAATTTTAGATGAAACATCAAAAATTAGCGCAAATCCTTGGCTAGAAATCAATGAACACGATTGCTTGGCGTCCCATGGAGCATCCATTGGTGCCATTGACGATCAAGAATTATATTATTTAATGAGTCGGGGATTAACCAAAGAAGAATCAGAAAAATTAATCATTAACGGGTTTATTTGGCCATTAATTCGTGAAGTACCCGCTGGAAAACTGAAATCTTATTTGATTATGCAAACAAATTCCCACTTATAGGAGGGCCTATGGAACACTCAAAAATTCGTTCCTTATTTCCAATGCTTGAAAATCATCCACAATTGGTATATTTGGATAGTGCAGCAACTTCACTCAAACCAAAAGCAGTCACTTCAGCCATGAATGAATATTATGAGCAGTATGGTGTCAATATTCATCGAGGTGTATACAAACTGAGTTATTTTGCAACTGAACAATATGAAAACGCAAGAAACAAGGTTGCTAAGTTCATCCATGCTAGTGAACAAGAAATTGTTTTCACAAAAAACGCCAGTGAAAGTCTCAATATGATCGCCTTAACTTTGGGAGAGCAAGTATTACAAAAAAATGATAAAGTGATTGTATCAGAATTAGAACACCATAGTTCATTGCTCCCTTGGATGAAATTATGTGAAAGAAAGCATGCACAGTTGGTATATGTTCCTTTGTCAAAGGATGGAAGAATTACAATAGAAAACTTCTTAAAAGTATTTGATGACCAAGTGAAGATTGTTGCTTTCACGTATGTTTCTAATGTAATGGGATACATTACGCCAATAAAGGAAATCATATCGCTTGCTCACGCAAAGCAAGCAATTGTTGTGGTGGATGCAGCACAAGCAGTTCCGCATTTTCCTGTCGATGTAAAAGCATTGGATTGTGATTTTTTGGCTTTTTCTGGACATAAAATGCTTGGGCCAACAGGAATAGGTGTATTATATGGGAAGGCCAAGTGGTTAAAAAAATTACCTCCCCTATTTTATGGTGGTGATATGAATGAATCTGTTAGTCGTGATCAAGTGGAAATCAAGCCCATACCTTATCGATTTGAAGCAGGAACTCCACCCATTGCTGAGGCGATTGGATTGGCCGCTGCTTGTGATTTGATTGAAGAAATGGGATATGATTTTATTCAAAAACAAGATGCTATCATACATGAATTTGTTTTAGAAGAATTATCAAAAATAAAGGGAATTACCCTATATAACCCTCAAGCAGACATTGGTATTATCACGTTTAACATTGATGGAGTTCATCCTCATGATGCGGCAACTTTTTTTGATGAACAACAAATAGCCTTAAGAGCAGGTCATCATTGTGCGCAATTGGTGTCCAAATGGTTGCACTGTGAAGGAACATTGAGAGCTTCGTTTTATATATACAATACAAAAGAAGATGTTGTTCGTTTTGTTGCGACCATCAAACAAACAGTCGCTTTTTTTGAGAAATTATTAGGTAAAAACAATGAATGATTTAGAAAGTTTATATCGACAAGTGATTATGGATCACTATAAAAATCCTCGTCATAAAGGATTAAAAGGATTTTCTAAGGTTCATATTAAGAATCCTTCTTGTGGTGATGATATAACGATAGAAGCAGAAATAGAAAATAAAATCATCAAGCAAGTCAATCATCAAGGAACGGGTTGTTCCATTTGCTGTTCTAGCGCTAGCGTGTTATCAGAATTAATGAGCAACAAGTCAGTGGATGATGCTAGAAGAATCTTGCATAAGTATTTTGCAATGATTAAAAATGAACCGATAGAAGACTTGGATGAATTAGAAGAAGCTTTGGTATTTCAAGGTGTGGCAAAGTTTCCGGCAAGAATCAAATGCGCTACCATTGCTTGGAAAGCCTTTGAACAAATTTTAGATGGTGATATAGATGAATGATGACATTAACAAAATTATTGGTGATTATAAATATGGATTTGAAACAAAAACTTCAAGTATTTATGACACCGGAAAAGGGTTAAACGAACAAGTTATTAGAGCCATTTCTCATTATAAGAAAGAGCCTGATTGGATGCTTGCCTTTCGTTTAAAAGCCTATCACAAATTTATACAAATGCCTCTACCTTCGTTTGGGCCTGATTTGTCTTTTTTAGATTTTCAAGACTATACTTATTATATTAAATCGAGTCAAGAAGTAGAAAACAATTGGGAAGATGTACCTGAAGAAATAAAGGATACGTTTGAAAAGTTAGGCATTCCTGAAGCCGAGAGAAAATATTTGGCCGGTGTTTCGACGCAGTTTGAATCAGAAGTCGTTTATCATTCCACAATTGAAGAACTCGAACAAAAAGGCGTGCTGTTTTGTGATACAGATACCGCATTAAAACGCTATCCTGATTTGGTCAAACAATATTTTGGAAAACTCGTATCTTATGCTGACAATAAATTTGCTGCCTTAAATTCTGCAGTTTGGAGCGGTGGATCCTTTATTTATGTTCCTAAAAATGTTGTTTTAGAAAAACCGTTACAATCTTATTTTCGCATTAATTCTGCCCAAATGGGTCAGTTTGAACGCACTTTGATTATTGTTGATGAAGGCGCGAAATTAAATTATGTAGAAGGGTGTACGGCCCCTATTTATTCAAAAGATTCTCTTCATGCAGCCATTGTAGAAATATTTGTGAAAGAAAACGGATATTGCCGTTATTCTACCATTCAAAATTGGTCAACCAACATTGTGAATTTGGTTACAAAACGTGCTTTGTGTGAAAAGAAAGCACATATGGATTGGATTGATGGAAACATCGGTTCTTCCGTCAATATGAAATATCCTTCTTGTATTTTAAAAGGAGAAGGGTCCAAAGGCACAACCATTTCCATTGCCTTTGCTGGTGCCAAGCAAATTCAAGATACCGGTGCAAAAATGATTCATTTGGCACCAAACACAACGAGTACGATTGTATCAAAATCTATTTGCCGTGGTGGTGGGAAAGTCAATTATCGCGGAACAGTTTCTTGTGGTGAAAAAGCCGTGGGAGCCAGAAGTCATGTTGAGTGTGACACCATCATACTCGATGATTTATCCACTAGCGACACCATTCCTTTGAATATCGTTTTGAATCAAAAAGCGAGAATTGAACATGAAGCGACGGTTTCAAAAGTGAGCGAAGAACAATTGTTTTATTTGATGAGCCGAGGATTAACAGAAGCGCAAGCGCTAGAAATGATTGTGATGGGTTTTATTGAACCGTTTGCGAAAGAATTACCAATGGAGTATGCGGTCGAATTAAATCAATTGATCAAATTAGAAATGAAAGGATCAATTGGATAAAAAATCATTCCAAATTGGAATGGTTTTTCTTTTCTTATTTGTCGTTTTCTAGTATAATGTGTTAAAGGTGAAAATATGGCAGTTTATACAATCAATCAATTCCCATTCGCAAA
This sequence comes from uncultured Bacteroidales bacterium, assembly GCA_964646985.1. Classification (GTDB taxonomy): domain Bacteria; phylum Bacillota_I; class Bacilli_A; order ML615J-28; family CAG-698; genus UBA2253. The sequence goes on along the minus strand of CAZYFI010000001.1, from coordinate 19,459 downwards.
TTCAGTCATAAATGCCACTTTTTCATCGAAAGTGGTTGTTGGCATTTATGCATTTTCACATGAATACGCATCGGAATTTCTTGAGTTATTAGCAGGAATCAATGCCAATCAAGGAAAAATCAAAATCGATGAACAAGATGTTTTTGATAACAAAGTTTTTTTTCAAAAACGTCTGTATTTCAATTTTGCACAAGCTTGTGTATCAACACTTCGCTCTTCTTTTTTGAAAGGACAATTGCAAAGCAATTTGCATCTTTCTTTTGATGAAAATCGATTTATGCAACTTGTGAAATCCCTTAATATACGCCAAGAACTACAGATTGACTGTCGTTATCATTTCACAAAAACAGGCAATTGTTTGGTGAATTATGCTTTTGTGAAAGCCATAGACAAACCAATTCTTTTTGTTGACAATCCAACCATTCATTTGAAGTCCTCACAAGCAATTGAAACAATTGCCTTAGGGTTAACAGACAAGACAAACTATGACTTTGTTTTCTTGGGCCTTGACAATGTAAAAGCATTTGAAGGATTGTTGGATTGGCTTATTATCATTGGCAATGAAAAAACGGTTTTCATCAATCCCAATGAACATAAATTGATGGTGATAAAAGGAAATCCCCAAAATAGCAAAGATGTTTTTTATAAAAAAGAGGTTTCTATTTCTTTAGACAATTATGATAAAGTAGATCTTAAAGTATGGGATAGACAAAAAATTGACTATAAGCGAATATCGCCTTATGATGTTGAGGTGTTTCGATGAAGGAAAAATTGCAACATATTTTCCAGCTCCATATGGTGCAAGTAGTAGGTATGTTTTTACTTGCGCTTGTGTTGATTTTTGTTTCTGTTATTTTTTTAAATGACATTAAAGCACCATCAAATATTTTAATTTATAATATTTTTGGGACTCTTGGTATTTCTTCGTTTCTAGAAAATGTTCAACTAGCAAAAAATAAGCTTCGAAGATTTGTAAACATCGGGATAACGAGAAGAGACGTCTATTTTGATTATTTGAAGCGTCTACTCTTTTCTATTGTTTTATCGTTGCTTTTGGTTGCGTTTTATATTTTTATTTTTAAACTTTATGTTGATGCATTTTTTGATTATTCTAAAGTGATATTTTTGCCGCTTGTTGCTGCCTTATTATCCCAAATTGGTTTTTTGGTTGGTCTTTTTAGATTTAAAAACACCATAGTTCATATTATCTTTGGATTGGTAGTTGGTGGATTGGTTGTCATTGTTTATTTCTTAGAAATTGTTTATTATTGGGATATTTTATTGTTTGTATTAAATGGATTGCTCGTGTTTTTGAATTATAAAATCATGAGAAGAATGAAATTGTAGGTAGATTATGGAAAAAAACATTTCAAAGCGTTTTAAGATGACATATATTTCGCTTTTCATTTTATTAAATACATTAAGTTGCTATTTGCTGACTACAAATATCGTTTTTAGGGAATTAAGTCCGTATCCTAGAGATGTTTTTATGGTCACCAATAGTTTTTTTGGTGATTTTGGGTTCATGATTGTATTTATTAGTTTGGCGTTACTCATTCACAAAAATGATTATAATCGTATGCGGTTTTTAATGTGGGCCTCTGTTTTTCTAAGCATTCTTTATTTTGCGTTTACCATTTATTTTGGTTATTATGGAATGATGTTTTCTTTTTATAATTTAGCAGCATTTGGGTCTTCAGGTGGTGGAGATGCGTTTGGTTTTCTTCTTGCATCGCTGATTACGTTGTTGGCATATTCTAAACCATACTTTTTGTTGCCAGCAATTGTCTTAATCATCATGTTTTCTGTTGGAGTGAGAAAACACCGAAAAGAAACTTTGATACGTTCTTATTCTTTCCTTGCAAATAAAAATCGTTTTTCCATTGGCACATCGCTTTTGATCATGGGTGTTTTAATTATGACTTCTAGCTTGAGTTCTTATCGTGTGCAAATAGATGATACTTGGTATGAAGACAATACAACACCACTATATGGTGCCCAAACCGTTGGATTTTTGAATTATTATTTCTATGATGCGTATTCTTATTTGTTTACAAGCAAAGAAGGATACCCAGAAGAAAAGCGTGAAGAACTCTTGGAACAACTAGAAGCGTATCGCACCGCACAAAGAGCAAGCTTAGTCGATGATGAAGTGGTTGGCAATAGTGAATATCAAGGCGTATTTGCCGGGAAAAATTTGTTGCTCATTCAAATGGAATCTATGAACAATTTTGTCATTGGGCTAAAAGTGAATATCAACGGTGAGTTGGTTGAAGTGACTCCTAATTTAAATAAAATGCTTTCCTCTTCTGTATATTTCAATCATTATTATACGACGGTTGGAATTGGGAATACATCTGATTCTGATTTCACAAACATGACAGGACTGTATCCAGTTGGGCCTATTTATACTGTTTATGAGTATGACAACGTTTATTATCCAACGCTACCAAGAATGTTTAAAAGCGCTGGCTATCAAACCTTTTCTTCGCATGCAAATACAGGAATTTTTTATGAACGAGATATCTTGTTTCCTAAACTTCTTGGGTTTGATGAGCATTATGCAGAAGAAGATTTTGTTATTTCGGAAGATCAACTGATTCATACATGGATGAATGATCATGACTTCTTAATAGAAACCGTTGATCTTATGGCAGAAAAAAGTGGCAAAGACCCGATGTTTACCTATGCGCTTACTATCTCTGCGCATATGCCGTATCGTCAACCAACGGATTCTTCTGCAACCGATAGCTGGTTTGTTGGGAAACCTAACTTATTTCCAGAAGATTATGAACTATATAGTGTAGAAAGTTTAAATGCGCAGTTTGTTGGCTACTTAGAGCACATCAGCTATGCTGATTATGCGATTGGTGAGGCGATGAAACACTTAGAAGAAGTAGGATTGGCCGAAGATACCATCGTGGTACTTTATGGAGATCATGGGTGTGGAATTGATATATATGAAATGTTTTATGAGAATCCACAACTCTTTCAAAATGAGATGAATGACTTGATTGTAGAAACAAACTTGCCAAATCAAATATTACGAGAACGAGAGTTTCTTGCTAACATTCCTTTTATCATTTATAATCCCAACTATGAACAAGAATCAACCGTTCTGCCTTCTGGTGTTGTTTCTTTGGTTAGAGGAACGACTTCGACCGTTAGAACGCTAGCTTCTTTGTTTGGATTGCCTCAAGAATATTACTTTGGCGTAGATGCGTTGTCTTCACAAAAAACATTGACTTATAATCCACGAAATCATGACATTTTTGCCGATGGAATTGTGATATCAGGAACATCAGAAGATTATGTGCTCCTTGATCCTAGCCTTGAATTCTATTATACTCAAGAAAAGCGCAGCGCAATCTTAAGTGCATTTCGACGCTATAAAGATTTTAATGATAAATTGTTAAAGTATGAAATCTTTCCACCATTAGATTAAAGCAACCAAGGTTGCTTTTTTTTATTGTTTTAGAAGGGAAAATTTGCTATAATTAAAAAAGCGAGGCGCAATATGGAATGGATTAAAAACACAATTGAATATGGTTCCTTGTTTTTGAGTGTTTGGGTCTTAGTCGTCATTACCAATGAAGTGCTAAGAGAATATCAAAACCAAGGGTATGCTTTAAAAAAATTCTATTATGTTTGGAAATATTTTTATGTGCAAGATCGAACACAGTTATTATTCCCACTCGCTGTTTTTTTCTTTTATATGGATAATTGGATTGTCCAGTTGATTTATTCTGGATATTTGGCTTTTTTAATTTTGTGGAAATGGTTGCAAAAAAGTGAGCCAACGCAAGCGTATGGCAATCGTTTAACGCGATTATTTGCATTTATGATTGTTTTGGATACTGTGGCTGCTACCCTTCTTCACTTAGTTTGGTCACTTCCTCAATTGATGTCTTCCTTGATTGTTTTGATGATGACGGCACCAATCCTTGTTTTTGTTGCAGCCATGTTATTGCAACCGCTAGAATGGATGCTTATGCAAACAAAATCAAAAAAGCGTGGTTTACAATAAATCACGATTTTTTCTTGTATTAGATAAGATTAAGAGTATAATTTATGAACGAGGCACACAATGGAAAAATGGATTAAACAATTTATTTTAGACAACAATTTAAATATTGTAAATAAAACCCTGGTCGTTGCGGTATCAACAGGAATGGATTCCATGGTGCTTTTGACAGCACTAGAAAACATCAAACAAGAGTTTTCCCTGCAACTTGTTGTCGCTCACTTTAATCATCATAAGCGCGAACAATCCGCTATAGAACAACAGTTTATTGAATCTTATTGTACAAAAAAACAAATGAAATGTTTTGTGGGTCATTTAAAAAGTGATTCTAATGGCAACTTTCAAGCCAATGCTCGCACAAAGCGTTATGAATTTTTATTACAAGTTTGTGATGCGGTAAAAGCCGATTACTTGGTGCTTGCACATCATGCGCTTGATTTGGTAGAAACCATTATGATGCGGATTCTACGAGGAAGCTCTTTGCATGGTTATTCAGGGATGGAAGCTTGTTTTTTATTTCACAATACCATGTTAATTAGACCACTACTACAGGCAACCAAACAAATGATTGTTGATTATGCCAACCAAAACAAAGTGTTTTTTTATGAAGATTATTCCAACGAAGAAGACGATTATACGAGAAATCGAATTCGCCATTATTTGATTCCGGCACTAGAAAAAGAACAACCACTTACGCAACAAAAGTTTTGCGAATTTTCTGAAACATTAAAAGAAGCGTATCAAGAAATAAGCAAACAAATAGAAGCATTTGTAAAACAACACATCATTATAAAAAAGAACAAACAAACATTCTTGCTGGCTCGTTTTTTAGAATTATCTGCTTTTATGCAAAGAGAATTGTTGTTTGCATTGTTAAAACCATATGAGTTAAGCAAAGCGCAAATTGATGAGATTGTAAAAGGACTTGTTTCGAACAAAGCCAATTGGGAAATAGCACTGAAAAATGAAGTATTGGTTATGCTAGAATATGAAGAAATTACCATTTCTCCGATTCCCAAACAATGGGATAGTATGCTAGAAATTAAGGAAATAAAAACATATCATTTAAATGACATTTGGACAGTAACTGTTGAGAAAATTGATGAAAAAACGCTTATCAATGAACACGATATATGGTATAATAGTCACATGTTGCCGCTTATCATGAGACCTAAGAAAACGGGGGATAAAATTGTCCTGGAAGGTGGAACCAAAAAAGTAAGTGATTTACTCATTGATAGGAAGGTCAAATTAAGCAATCGCAAGCAAACATTGGTTCTTGAGAAAGATCAAGAAATTTTAGCTGTTTTAGGCTTAAGAAAAAGCGTGAAATTAAAAGAAATGCAGAATTGTGATATAATAATAAAGGTGGAAAAAAATCATGGATGAATTTGTACAAGAAGTATTATTAACTCATGAAGAAATTGTTGCCACATGTAAGAGACTAGGCAAACAAATCCGTCAAGACTACAAAACAAGCGTTCCCGTACTTGTGGGATTATTAAAGGGAAGCATTCCCTTTATGGCAGAGTTAATCAAACATATTCCTGGGAATGTAGAGATTGACTTTATACATGCTTCAAGTTATGTTGGAACGATGTCTAGTGGTGCGGTTATGATTTTAAAAGACATCACAACCCATGTAAGTGGTAGAGATTTATTGCTGGTTGAAGACATCGTCGACACAGGATTGACTTTAAAAGAAGTAACCAATTTATTAAAAGATCGTGGTGCTAACAGCATTGAAATTGTTACACTATTAGATAAACCCGATGGACGCACCGTTTTGGGTGTCAATCCCAAATATATAGGAAAATCGATTCCCAATAAATTTGTCATTGGATTTGGTTTAGATTACAATGAACTTTATCGTAACCTTGATTATGTCGGGGTTTTGAAAGAATCCATTTATAAACACTAGGAGGAAGTAGATGGCACAAGGACCACAATTAAAACCTAAAAAAATAAAACGAGCTGATATAGGAGTCATTGCCTTTATTATCTTAGTTATTGTTGGTATTTTCTTCTTTATGAAGAATGCCACAGGAAAACCTGATGAATTACTTTACAATGACTTTTTCTCATATTTAGATGACGATCGCATCGAAACAATGCGCATCACTCCTTTAGGTGGAGAAAATCCCGGATTGTATTCTGTGTCAGGTATATACGTAGATGATAGTGCTGCAAAAGCATCCTATGTTATTCGTTTGAGTGAAACCGACATTGAAGTCAAAGTAAAACCTTATATTGCGACCAACAACATTGAAATGGAATATGTTGGATTGAATCCAGCTGATTGGTGGAGTATTATTGCCATCATTTTACCTATTTTGTTGTTTGCCGGATTGATTATTTTCTTTATTAGAAATTCAGGCAATAGCAATAATAAAGCATTTGAGTTTGGAAAAACGCGAGCTAAATTAAGTCGTCATTCGAAAGTGACATTTAACGATGTTGCTGGCGTTGATGAAGAAAAACAAGAATTAGAAGAAATCATTGATTTTTTAAAGTTCCCAAAAAAATATTTTGAAATTGGTGCGAGAGTTCCCAAAGGAATTCTTTTGGTAGGCCCTCCAGGAACTGGTAAGACATTGCTTGCAAAAGCAGTTGCTGGTGAAGCAAAAGTTCCATTTTATTCCATTTCAGGTAGTGATTTTGTAGAAATGTTTGTTGGTGTTGGCGCAAGTCGTGTTCGTGATATGTTTAAGATTGCCAAACAAACTGCTCCTTGCATTGTGTTCATTGATGAAATTGACGCCGTTGGACGTCAACGTGGTGCCGGCTTAGGTGGCGGTCACGATGAACGCGAACAAACATTGAATCAACTATTGGTTGAAATGGATGGTTTTTCTGAGAATTCTGGTGTTATCATTATGGCAGCAACAAACCGTGCTGATATTTTGGATCCTGCCTTATTAAGACCAGGACGTTTTGATCGCCAAATTCACATTTCTAATCCTGATGTTCGTGGACGTGTTGATATTTTAAAAGTGCACGCTCGAAATAAAAAAATATCTCCAAAAGTAAATTTTGAAGACGTTGCGAAAAGAACGCCAGGTTTTTCTGGAGCTGATCTTGAAAATCTATTAAACGAAGCCTCTTTGCTTGCCGCAAGAGAAAATCGAAAAGAAGTAAAACTTTATGATATCGATGAAGCCATCGATCGCGTATTGATGGGACCGGCAAAACGCAGTAGAAAATACAGTGAACAAGAAAAACGCATTGTATCTTTCCATGAAGCAGGTCATGCAATTATTGGGGTCAAACTTGACAACGCTGAAGTTGTCCAAAAAGTTACTATCGTTCCTCGTGGTGAGGCGGGTGGCTATACGCTTATGACTCCTGAAGAAGAACACTTCTTACAAACAAAAAATAGTTTGTTAGATACGATTGTTGGGTTGTTATCAGGTCGTGTATCAGAAGAAATGATGACAAATGAAATTACCACTGGAGCGCATAACGATTTCCAAAGAGCAACGGCCATTGCTAGAGCAATGGTAACCGAATACGGAATGAGTAAACTTGGTCCGATTCAATACGAACACACTTCACGTGAAGTTTTCCTTGGTCGTGATTATATGAAAGATAAAAACTTCTCTGATCAAGTGGCTATGGAAATTGATGAAGCGGTAAGAGAAATTATTGATGTATGTTATAAACGTGCTGTGCAAGTATTAACAGATAATAAAGAAATCTTGATTATCATTGCTGACCATTTAATGGAAATCGAAACACTAACTCGTGAAGACATTTATGAGTTGGTGGAAACAAAACAATTACAATGGTGGGAAAAGAAAAAAGCCAAAGTAGAAGCGGAAAAGATTGCGAAAGAAAAAGAAGAAGAATTGCAAGAAATTTATCGCAAGCAATTAAAAGCTATGGAAGAAGCAAAAAAAGCAATCAGTGAGAACGAGAACACTGTAGAAAATCAAGAGCCAAAACAATAATATGCGACTTGATAAGTATTTAAAAGTTTCCCGCATCATCAAACGAAGAACGGTTGCGAAAGAAGTTGGTGAAGCCGATAAAATCGCTGTCAACGATAAAGTTGCGAAGCCAAGTACTGTTTTAAAAGTTGGTGATATTGTATCACTTCACTATTTTCACAAGCACATTGTGTTTCAAGTGACTTCACTACAACCATCAGTAAAAAAAGAAGATGCGAAAATGATGTATGAAATCATCGAAATTCACGATGAATGAACATAGAACCTTGTTATTTTAAAACAAGGTTCTTTTTATTTGTGGTTGTTCTTTAAATATTTTTTTATTTATGATATGATAATCTTAGGAGCTTGATTATGAAAAATACATTACTTAAAATTTGGAACAAGAAAATCATTCGTATTCCGCTTATTATTTTATTATCCATTGTATGGATTTGGTTTGTGCTCGCAATTATCCCACCAGCAAAAGCGATTGAAGTAAATCCGTTTATTGTAAAAAAAGAAGAAGGACCAATGATTGCTGCGCATCGTGGTGGCAAGACATTGAACCCAGAAAATACATTTCTTTCTTTCGACTATGCAATCAATGAATTTGATATCGAAATGTTAGAGTTGGATTTGGCCTTAACAAAGGACGACCGCTTGGTATCGATTCATAATTTATCCATCAATGAAGTCAGTGATGTAGAATTAATCACCAACTCAACTGATGAATATTATGTCATTGATCATACACTTTCTGAATTAAGACAATTCAATTATGGATATTTCTTTGTTGACAAACAAGGAAATCGTTTGTATGAAAACTTGGTCAGCGTGGATCAAGCAAATCGAGCAAGCGTAATTCAAGAAAACAATTTGCATATCGTGACAATAGATGAAATATTTGACCGTTATTATGAACTTGATTTGTTATTTACTGTTGAAATTAAAAATAGTGGAGAACAAGGGAAAAAAGCATGTGATTTGTTGAATCAGTATATGACCAATAATACGCGCTATCCCAATGCCAATTTGGTAAATCGAGTGGCGGTAGGAACGTTTCATGATGATGTAGAATTGTATTTAAAAACAACTTATCCCCATTTATTGCGTGGTGGTAGTGTTGGAGAAGTTACGAAGTTTATATTAACACAAAGTTTTGGAGTAAATTTATTTGATGATTCTACCTTTGTTTGCTTGCAAATTCCCACCAGTCGAGAAGCATTTGATATCACCATCAAATTAGATAAAAAAACATATATTGATCGTGCCCATCGCCGCAATATTTCTGTTCAATATTGGACCATTAATGATGAAGAAACCATGAGAAAGCTCATTGATTTGGGTGTTGATGTCATTATGACAGATGATCCCGAATTGTTATATCAAGTCTTAAAAGATATGGGTTATCGAAATTAAAAGGAGAACAAATGAAAAAACTTAAAATTGCTATTATTGGTGCCGGAAGCACGTATTCACCAGAATTGATTGAAGGCTTTATTCAAAAAAAACATGAACTTCCATTGAAAGAATTGTATTTAATGGATATTGATGATCGCAAACTAGCAATAGTTGGTGGTTTGTGTCAACGCATGATCGAAGCAGCCAATCTTGATTGCCAAGTGGTATTAACCAAATCATTAGAAGATTCGCTTGTAAATGCTGATTTTGTGCTTGCACAAATTAGAGTGGGAAAACTCCCAGCACGCATCCTAGACGAAAAAATACCCCTTAAATATGATTTAATTGGGCAAGAGACAAATGGAATCGGTGGTTTTTTTAAAGGGTTGCGAACCATCCCCGTTATTCTTGATATTGCTCACAAAATGGAGCAATTGTGTCCTGATGCTTGGCTAATTAATTTTTCGAATCCTTCAGGTATGATATGTGAGGCAGTACTCAATCATTCCAAAATTAAAATGCTTGGACTATGCAATGTTCCCATCAATATGATTGATAGTGTAAAAAAACGTTTGAATCTTCCCAATGCTTGGGTTGAATACGTTGGTTTAAACCATTTAACATGGATTACGGCTATCAAAGAACAAAATGTGGACTATTTGCAACAAGCACTTGATCAAGGATTGAATAGTGAAGCAATGAAAAACATTCCCGCAAGTGGATTTTCTTTAGAGTTAATCAAAACAATTGGTGCAATTCCTTCTTCTTATTTAGAGTATTATTATTACAAAGATACAAAATTAGAAAAAGCAAAACAAGCAACGCAATCTCGTGGTGAAGTCGTTTTTGAGATTGAGGAAAAATTGTTAGAAATGTATCAAAATGAAGACTTACATGTGAAACCAGAATTATTATCAAAACGTGGTGGAGCTAGGTATTCTGAAGTAGCTGTCAATTTGGTTGACTCCATTTATAACGATAAAGGCGATATTCAAGTGGTCAACACAAAGAATAACGGTGCCATTCCTTTTATGGGTATCAATGATGCTGTGGAAATCAGCGCTAAAATCAATCGCTTTGGTGCTCATCCCATCCCTGCAAGTTTTGAAAACGAACACATTAAATCTTATATGCTCATGATGAAGGCTTATGAAAAACATGCCGTGAAAGCAGCGATTATGGGCGATGAAGAGGAAGCCATGCGCGCATTATTAATCAATCCTTTGGTATTTGATTATAAAAAAGCCTATCCATGCTTTTTAGAACTAAAACAAGCACACAAAGAATTTTTGCCACAATTTCATAAAGGAAACGAACAATGAAAAAACTCATTTTAGGAGTGGATGGTGGCAATTCCAAAACGGATTATTTTTTGTTTGACACGGATGGGAATTTTTTAGATTTCCACCGAGGCAAAACAGTGAGCCACGAGCAATTTAAGGATGGTTATCAAGGAGCTTATCAAGCACTAAAACAACAGCTTGATGCCTTCTTTTTTCGAAACGCTTTAACCTCACAAGAAATTGCTGCATCTGTATTTGGTCTTGCTGGAGTGGATACGCCTGTGCAAAAAGCCAATATGGAAAAAGTGATTAGTGATTTGGGCTTTTCTCAATTTAAAGTGGTCAATGATTCCTTTTTACCCATTAAAGCTGCGACTTCCAAAGGGTATGGTGTTTGTTCTATCAATGGAGCAGGGACATCTTGTGGAGGAATTGACTCATTTGGTGCTTATTTACAAGTAGGCGGAATTGGAGCGATTGTTGGTGATGAAGCTGGAGGATACTATATTGCAAGAATGGCAGTAAGAAGTTGTTATGACGAGCAATATCGCTTTGGAAAGCCAACATCACTATCTTCCATTGTTATGGATTTATTAAAAGTCACTAACAAATATTATTTAATGGAAGCAATCAGTGCCCAATCCGTGAGTAGAACGCTTGATTACAACGCTTTGACTTTGGCAGTGTTTTCTGAAGCGGCAAAAGGCGATAGCGTAAGCATGGATATTTTGCGTCAAGTTGGTGAAAACCTTGCTAGGTCAGCTGCTGGGTGCATTGTTCATTTAGATTTTGTAGAAAAAGTTGAAGTTGTTTTAGCTGGTAGTGTTTGGGTAAAAGGCGCATCTATAATTATGAAAGAAGCCTTTCAAAATAAAGTAATCGAATTAACCAAAAAACAAATTGAAGTTATTCCTTTAGCGGTTCCCCCAGCCACTGGTGCAATCATTTGGGCAATGGAATTGGCCAATCAAAAGTACCCTGATTTCAACACGCGTAGTTTTGTCATTAACAATGTGTTAGAACAAATTAATAAGATGGATCATTGATATGGATATTATCCTAGGATCAAGATCACCAAGAAGAAAAGAATTATTACAACAGTGTAACATATCCTTTCGCATCGATGAAGCATTGGTTGATGAAACGATTACAAATTATAAAAATCCCAAAGATTATGTCATCCAGCTTGCAAAACGAAAAGGCAATGAAGTATTTTTAAGACACAAAGACGATTTGGTGATTTGTGCGGATACCATTGTTTGTGTCGATCAAGTCATTTTGGGAAAACCAAAAAACAAAAGCGAAGCGTATCAAATGATAAAAAAACTTTCTGGTAGAACCCATGATGTATACACTGGGGTTTTTGTGCGCTATCAAAACATGCAAAAATGGTTTGTTAGTAGAACGCAAGTTACCATTGATCAATTAACTGAAGAAGAAATCGAACAATACATCAGTACAGAAGAACCTTATGACAAAGCAGGAGCTTATGGGATTCAAGGTTTTTTTGGAATGTATGTGAAAAGCATCAATGGAGATTATTACAATGTTATGGGATTGCCAATTCATCGTTTGATGAAAGTAATAAAAGAAATACAAAGAAATGAAAAAACTCTTAAAGTTTTCCTTTAAGAGTTTTTGTTTGATTGGGATAAATAAGCAATCAATAATTGTAATGTTGCAGCTACTGCATCTTGATGTGTTCGTTCCATTCCGTGTGAAGCACTGACGCCAGGACCAATGAGTCCACCTTTGATGTTGTTTCCTCCTCGTAAAGCTGCGGAAACATCGGAAGCGTAATAAGGATAGATATCTAACACATAGGGAAGTTTGGCTTTTTTTGCAACTGCTACCAATTGATTTGTAAGATCAAAATCATAGGGACTGAAGCTGTCTTTTGCACAAATCGAAACATCATATTCTGTACAACTTAAGTCTTCACCAATGCACCCCATATCAACAGCAATCATCTCATTTAAATCAGGAATAGATGTTGCTCCATGGCCCACTTCTTCATAGGTAGAAATGATGAACGTCAAAGAATGTTTTAGTTTCATTTTGGTTGTTTGAATATGATCCATCAAGGCAAACAAAATGGCAACACTAATTTTATCATCTAAGAATCGTGATTTGATAAAACCAGATTCCGTAATGACCGTTTTTGGATCAACAGCAATGAAATCACCGGGTCCAATGCCACATTTTATTACATCTTCTTTGTCTTTCACATTTTCATCTAAACGGATGTGCATGGTTTCTTGATTGCGTGGAAGGGTGGTTGCATCTTTAAAAACATGAGCAGCAGGCGAATTGGATAAAAAAGTGCCATGGAATGTTTTTCCATCCCTGGTTAACACCATACAATATTCGCCATCATAAGTAGGCAGAATTGGTCCGCCAATGGTAGAAAACTTTAGTGTTCCATCAGAAGAAATCGATCGAACCATTGCGCCTAAGGTATCAACGTGTGCACTCAAGCCGATTTGATAATTGTCTTCTCCAGGAAAATAAATAACCAAATTTCCTTTTCGGGTAATTTCATAAGACATGTGTTTTTGTTGGCAATAATTGGCTAAGAATTCGATGATGTTTTTGGTATAACCACTAGGACTTGGGATTTCTAAAATTTGTTTTGCAAACGCTAAAATGTTCATTTTGTTGCTCCTTCTTTTATTTCTAATAATTCTTTTTCATCAAATACATAACGGGTTTTACAATAATAACAAATGATTTCTGCTTGTTTGTCTTCTAATATGATTTTGTCAATTTCCTCTTTGCCAAGAGTAGCGATACCACGAGAAAAGTTTTCTTTTGAACAAGGGCAGCTGTAACTAACATTGATGGATTCTAATATGGTGACATCATAATCAAACAATTCTTTTAAGATGTCTTCACAATTATCTTTTTCTTTTAAAAGTTTAGATAAATTATAAAAAGAAGGGATTTTACTTTCTAAATAATCAATATCTTCATCCAATGCATTGGGCAATAATTGCACGAGCAATCCGCCACTAGCTTCGGCTGTATTATCTTCTTTTATTGATGTGCCTAAACTAATTAAAGATGGAGTTTGTTCGCTTTTTGTAAAATAGTAAGCGAAATCCTTTGCTAAATTACCGGTTTGTAGAGGCAAACTAGAAACAAATAAATCTTTTAAGCGCAAATCTTTGATGACATCTAAATGGCCTTCAAAGCCAAGAGTGGTTATATCATCTAAAGAATTATTTTTAGAAAAGTGAACGTGTGGATGATCCACATAACCTCTTACTTCTCCAAGAGCATTTCCGTCTACAATGACATTTCCAATTGGGCCATTTCCGTTAATTTTAATTGTGAGTGCTTCTTGCCCTTTCAACATGGTTCCCATAATCACACCCATGGTAAGAACCTTTCCCATGACGGAAGCAGCACTTGGCCACAAATCATGAATGATGATGGCATCATTTAAGATGTTGGTTGTTTTTGTGATATAAGCCCTTGCTCGGCCTTCACATAATAAAGCTTTTAATAAATAATCCATAATTATCTCCATTTGTTAGTATTATAACATATTAGCGTAAAAACGGATGAAAAAGTGTTTATTAATTGTAGCTTTTATGGTATAATATTGAAAAACAAAAAGGAAGTATAATATGGATAAAGTAGTAGTAGCAAGCAAATATAACGCCCAGTTTCATCGTAAGTTTTATTATTTTCATATGTTTAGAAAATCAGCATCATTTTATTTTTACATGTTGGCTGGAGTATTGGCGCTTTATTTGGCCATCACCAATACGATTGACCCAGAAGCGACGCCATCCAATACCATGATCTCTTGGGGCTTTGCCATTCTCATCTTTTTAATGATACCAGTTTTTTTACTTGGAAAAATATTTCAAGTCATCAAACAAAATAAAAAAGAGCGTGGGGAATCACTCGAATTAATGGAATTTACAAAAGCGAAAATTGTTCGTCGCATTGAAGGCCAAGAAGGCAAAGCCGTATTGGGCTGGGAGCAATTCGAAAGTGCTTATGAAATGTTGGATTGTTTTTATTTTTACATTGATAAAGATCGTGGGCTTGTGATTGTGAAAGCAGATATTACCGAAGGTAGTGTTGCCTTACTTAGAAAATTGATTCAACAAAATTTCCCTAAAAATAAAAAAGGCAAAGCCAAATATTCCAAAATGTATAAGGATAAAAACCATGATTAATACTGAGGATTATCGTGGCTATATCAAACAAAATGAAAACATCATCCGTTTGTTTAAAACCAATGAATCTTTGGTTTATGATCGCTTAATGGATGTTTTTACTGTTTTAGAATATGTTGATAAACTAGTAGCAGAGAAATCAAAAGTAGATGAAGAATTAGAAGTCATCTTCGATGCTGGTTTTTCCTTCTTTCATGAACAATGGGAAACGATTCAATTGATATACGAAAGATATTTCCATCAAGACATCATTGCTTTTTCTCACTATGCAAGTTTAATCAATTATTTATTATACATTGATGATTTAGAAGAAACACTCAAAGAAAAAGAATTGCTAACCCAAGAAAGAAAAGCAGTGCTTTCTACTATTTTTGAAGAAATAGAACAAAAACTCATTTCTAAATTACCATATGATGTCGCTTTGTTTGATGATTATGATTGGCGCATTCAAATGTTGGCATTAGATGGAATCAACACAACAATAGAAATATTTGCTATGATTGTAGAAGAACTGCAGTTATAAAAAAAGAACGATTTTTACATCGTTCTTTTTGCATATCATATTATTTTTGACGCATGTGGGGGAAAAGCAAAACATCACGAATAGAATCACACCCTGTCAATAACATAACAGTTCGGTCAATGCCAATCCCTAAACCGCCAGTAGGAGCCATGCCGTATTCTAATGCTTCTACAAAATCATGATCCATTTCTGTTGCCTCATCATTGCCTAAATCTTTTTCTTTCATTTGGTTTTCAAAACGTTCTCTTTGGTCAATTGGATCATTTAGTTCTGAAAAAGCATTGGCAAATTCCTTTTTGTTGATAAACAATTCAAACCGTTCTGTAAAACGAGGGTCAATACTCTTTTTTGCAAGTGGACTGATTTCAATTGGATGTCCATAAACAAAGGTTGGTTGTATTAGTGTTTCTTCAACATATTTCTCAAAGAATAAATTGATAATATGACCAAAAGCTTGCTCGTGTTTTGTTAAGACGATTTCATGCTTCTTTGCAAGTTCAATCGCTTCCTCTAAGGTAGCAACTTGGAAGAAATCAATGTTGGTTTGTTCTTTAATAGCATCAACCATGTGCACACGGCGAAATGGCAAATCAAAACGAAGATCATTGCCTTGATAATTGAAAGTCTGAGTACCAAGTACTTCTTTGGTTAAGAAACAAAAACAATCTTCAATTAAGTCCATCATTCCTTCCATGTCGGAGTAAGCAAGATAAGCCTCTACTGTTGTAAATTCAGGATTGTGCGTTGCATCCATGCCTTCATTTCTAAACAAACGTCCAATTTCATAGACTGCTTCCATTCCGCCAACAATTAAGCGTTTTAAAGGCAGTTCGGTTGCAATGCGTAAATAAAAATCCATATCTAAGGTATTGTGATGTGTCACAAAAGGTCTGGCATTTGCACCACCTAAAATAGGCTGTAAAATCGGTGTTTCCACTTCCACAAACCCTCTTTCATCAAAGAATTTTTGGAAAGAGCGAATGATTTTTGGACGCAAGAAAGCAATGCGTTTTGCATCATCGTTTACGATTAAATCAACATAGCGATGTCTTCTTGCTTCTTCTTTGTCTTGTAACCCGTGAAATTTCTCAGGAAGTGGGCGCAATGCTTTTGTTAAGTGTGTATACTTAGTGGCTTTAACTGTTAACTCACCTGTATCAGTGCGTATGATGAATCCTTCGATACCAACAATATCGCCAATATCGCCTTTTTTAAAGGTTTCGAATTCGTCTTCGGAAATCATATCGCTGCGAACATAAATTTGTAATTGTCCATAGCGATCTTGAATATGCATGAAGCCGGCTTTGCCTTTTACTCGTCTTGTCATGATTCTACCTGCGACACTGGCAGTTGCATTTAAATCATGAAGCTGTTCTTTGGTATAAGATTCATATTGTGTTTTTATTTTACAAGAATCACTTGTTCTTTGATAAGCTTTGCCAAAAGGTTCGATTCCTCGTGCTTTTAGTTCTTCGGCTTTGTTGCGACGTACTAATTCTTGATCTGTTAAATTCATTTGATTATCCATGATTTCACCTCTATTTTGATTCCTTATTATACCATAAAAAAGAAAAAAGACAATGAAAATCAATCATTGCCGCATAACAAAGGTTCAATCATATTTGCAATTACAGAATATCCTTCGTAACTTATGTGTAATCCTTCTACAGTATAAGTCTTTTTTAATAACCCTTTTTCATCTATTAAATGATCATATATATTAATATAAGGAATATTTTTTTGATTGCAAAAAAGTTCTAATTCGGTATTCATGCTTTTAATTAGTTTGTTTGTTCTTGGAAAAACAAAAAATGGTGAAAAAATAACAGCTTTGGGATTGACTGGATAAAGCGATAAAAAATAAATTTTTGCTTGAGGAAGTTTTAGCTGTAATTCAGTTAAGATTTGTTTGATGTTTTTGATAATGATGTGGGGTTTGGTCCTAGCACTAATATCATTTGTTCCTATTTGTACAAACACTTTTCTTGGATTTAGCACAATGACATTATCATGCAAGCGATTGATGACACCAACAGTGGTATCAGAGGCAATCCCACGATTATAGACCCCAAGCTTTGGAAAGAATTCGTGGATTTTAAAAAACTCAGTCAAAGAATCTCCAACAAAAACGACTTGTTTTTCTGGAACCCTATGATTTAATTCATAATATTGTTTTGCTTTTTGGTAAATGGATATACGCAAGTATTTCGCAATATAAATCAAAAGAAGAATAAAGAAAGTTGATGTAATAATCAAAAATATAATGAATAGTGGAAAAAGAATATCCCGAAAGGTGATATCAAGAAAAACAAGCATAAAATCCCCCTTGTGTACTTTGCATATGTTCTATTATACCATAAAAAAACAATTTTTATATCGTTTGACAATATATTCTGAATTAATGTATAATACTATAAGGTGAGTAGTTATGAATATGTTGTCTTTTTTTTCTGAATTTTATTTAATAATCATTATTTTTGGTTTGGCTGCAGTTTTGTTTTTGGTTTGGGAAATTATCATTCCCATTGTAAAAAACCAACAAATGTACAAACATTTAGAAGAGTGCACATTTGATAATGATTATCAATTATCACGTGGGTTTTTAAAGCGTGCTGATTTTGTTTTAGAAAATGAAGATGAGATCATCTTGATCAAAATGATATTAATTCCAGGTAATTCGTCATTGACAATCAATAATCGGTTTACCTTACACTTACATTATGGTGGTTCTCCAAAACGACCAGGTAGACGTTATGTTTATAATCGCTATTTAACAGAAGCAGAAAGCTTTTTAAAATGGGATGTGAAAATGGAAAAGCCCGTAAGGAAAATAGTGGTTCTTGACCCATCAACAGAGAAAATTCAAAAATATTTGAACGAGTCAGAAATTGCTATCATACAAGAAGGCGAACAAGTTTATGATTATCAAATTGTAAGCAAAGCTAATTTTAAAGAAAAAATATTAGATTAAGAGGATAAATATGAAAAAGTGGTTGATATTAGTATTATTAGTTCTAGCAGTATTCTTTGTTGCTTGTGATGGCGAGGAGGAAGAAATCGACATCTATACAACAATATATCCTGTTGAATTTTTGGTGACGGAAATTGTCCAAGATCGTTTAAAAGTAAAATCAATTTATCCACGTGGGAAAGATGTCCATGATTATGAATCAAATCCCAAAGATTTAATTAATATGTCAAAAGCAAACTTAATTTTTTATATTGGATTAGGATTAGAAATATTCATTGAAAGAGCGAAAGACTCCACGCTTGCTAATGTTCCAACCATCGCATTAAGTCATAATATATTAGTTGTGTTGCTTAATAGCACCGATTTGGCAGAAACGATTCACGGTGATATCACTGATGAGAGTAAATTTTATGATCCCCATATTTGGCTTGACCCAAATAAAATGATTATTATGGCTGATACCGTTCTTAGCAATATTTTAGAGCGGTTTACGTTATCACAAGAAGACATAGATTTTTTCACAACCAACACACAAAATTTAAAAGCAGAACTAACATTGGTTGATCAAGAATTCAAAGATACCGTTGATAACACCAATATCGCCAATAAGACCATTATGGTTGACCACGATGCTTATGTTTACTGGACAATTAAATATGGGATTGAGCGCATTAAACTTCGCAATGATAATGAAAGTTCTGATGTTGTCCCTCAAGAAATAGAACAAAAAATTGCTCTTGCAAAAGAGTTAAATATCAAGCACATTATCGTTTCCAAAAACGAAATGGAATCATCTATTGTATCGCAATATCTTTCAGCGCTAAAACTTGATTCTAGTGCTAAAATTAGTTTACACCATTTAGGAACAATTACAAGTGAAGAAGATGAAGACGGAATGGATTATTTTTCGATTATGCGTGAGAATATTCGTTTGATTGGAATTATTCTTCCTAAACTATAAAAGATAAAGCACTCTATGTTTAGAGTGCTTTATAAATTGTTGTGGAAAAAGTAAACAAAAACCTTGATTTTTTAGGAAAATTGTAGTAAAATATTGAGACAGTAAAAATGATATTATGGTGGGGTAGCGAAGTGGCTAAACGCGGTGGACTGTAAATCCACTCTCTCCGAG